>JANOPN010000168.1:0-2272 GCA_031421855.1 Comamonadaceae bacterium | reverse complement strand
CCGCGTTCGGTGATCCGCGTCACCGCCGTCTCAACCAGAATCTCCTCGACGCTCAAAGCATCCGACAACACCGGGCAGGTGCAGGTGATATCGCCAACAGTACGAAATCGCACCGTACGTATTACCGCTGTCTCACCCGCGCGTGGCGGGGTAATGTCCGTAATCGGCGCGAGCAACCCACGACGATCAACAACAAGACGATCATGCGCATAGTAAATGCTCGGCACCGCCAGATTTTCGCGGGCGATGTACTGCCACACGTCAAGTTCAGTCCAGTTAGAAATCGGGAAGGCGCGGAAGTGTTCGCCCTTGTGCAGGCGCGCATTGTACAAATCCCATAATTCAGGGCGCTGGTTTTTGGGATCCCACTGGCCGAATTCATCGCGGTGCGAAAGGATGCGCTCCTTGGCCCGAGCTTTTTCCTCATCGCGGCGTGCGCCACCAAACAGCGCATCGAATTCAAATTCCTTGATGGCGTCGAGTAACGTCACCGTCTGATGGACATTCCGACTCTCATCGGTCCGGCGCAGCACCACACGTCCGGTATTGATGGAATCCTGCACCGAACGTACGATCAGCTTTTCACCCAACTCCGTCGCGCGACTGTCGCGAAACGCGATGACCTCAGGGAAATTGTGTTCAGTGTCGATGTGCAACAGCGGAAACGGAAAGCGATCCGGCCGGAACGCTTTTTCGGCGAGTCGCAGCATGACGATGGAGTCCTTGCCGCCGGAAAACAGCAGCGCCGGATTCTTTGTCTCGGCAACGACCTCACGCATGATGTGAATGGCTTCGGATTCGAGCCAATCGAGATGATCATTGACGGGCACATCATTAATGCGCGGGGCGAACGACGCGTATTGCTGTTTCAAAACCGCACTCATGCTGTGACTCCAACTTTCGATTTCAGCCCACTTATGTCAACCGCCTTCACATGAAGGCCGCATTCCTGATGGCCACCAGCACCGGTCTGCTCCCACCACCAGCGTCCGGCGCGTGTGTCTTCACCGAGCTTCACGGCACGGCTGCAGGGCTCACAGCCGATGCTGGGGTAACCCTTGTCGTGCAGCGCGTTGTAAGGCACATCGTTAGCGCGGATGTAGGCCCAGACATCGTCTTCGGTCCAATCGATCAGCGGATTGAATTTGGTGAGTTTGTGTTCGGCGTCAAATTCGGATTCGCCCAAGTCATTGCGTGAAGGGGCCTGTTCGCGGCGTAAGCCGGTCAACCAGGCTTTTTTCATGACGAGCGCTCGATTGAGAGGCTCGACCTTGCGGATGTAGCAGCAGGATTTGCGGTTCTCAACGCTCTCGTACATGGAAAAGAGGCCATTGCGCTTCACAAAGTCGTCAGCCACTTCGAAGATAGGCGTGTAAGTGGCAAGTCGGAAGCCGTACTTCTTTTTTGCGATATCCATTAGCGCAAGCGTCTCTTTCGGCAGGCGCAGGGTGTCGAGCGTGAACATTTGAATGCCACGAAACTCGCGGGCAATCAGGTCGGTGAGCACCATATCTTCCGCGCCAAAGCTGTTGGCGAACGCGGCTGGTGCAAAGTCGCGTTCTATATGGCCAAGCAGTTCCCGCAACCGCGCAACCTTGCTATCGAGAGGAAGATCAGGGGTCATCAAACGGCCTCGGGTATTTGACGACGTTTGAACAGCGGCAGCGGCTGATCCACGGAACCCTGATATCGGACCGAGAAATCCTTGAGTGCCTTCAGTGCATCGTGGATGTCTTTATCAGCACGTACTGCAAAGGCATTGAAGCCAACGCGCTGCATAAAGAACAACTGGTCGCGCAGCACATCGCCGATCGCGCGCAGCTCACCCTTATAGCCATAGCGGCTACGCAGCAATGTGGCAATCGAATAGCCACGACCATCGGTGAATTTCGGGAAGTTCACGGCGATAACGGCGAAGCGATTGATGGCATGTGCAATTTCGGCCGCGTCTTGGTGGCTGTCCAGCCAGACGCCAACCGGTAGCTTGCGTTCAGTCAACGTATCAGTCTGCGCGAGCCAAACGTTTAGTGGCACGACCAATTTTCCGTCTGGAAGCGCCGCTGCTGCGCCTTCCGCAATGGCAGGCAGCACCTGCCAGTCATCTGCAACGACTTCGCGATCGCGGATGATGTAGCGCACATCAGACATTGGCGACCTCTGCAGAAGTGTGGCCAGCCTTCTTGTCGTACACGCGGGCCTTGAAGGGCTCTATGCCGATACGTTTCGCCGTATCCAGAAAATGTTCATCTTCAAACCGCAGTTCAACGTAGGT
>JANOPN010000167.1:0-11407 GCA_031421855.1 Comamonadaceae bacterium | reverse complement strand
CAAATGGTCACTCATGACGGCCAAAAACCTGAATTTGGCCAGTTGGCGGTCTTCGCCTGACGAGCCGCTGGGGAAGTAGCTGCTGATGACGCTGAATTTGACGCCCGGTCGGTCAAATCGGAGCTCCACAAAGCGGCCCTCGGCATTGAATTCGTCGGCTCGGCCCAAGCCCTTGGGGTCAGCAAGCCCGACCACCACGTCGCTGGGCTCGTGGCGGCTGTAGACGCCAACGCCCGAGTAGCCTTTTTTCTCGGCAAACTGAAAATACCCTGTCAGCCCGGCCAACGACTCGAACCGACCCGCGACGTCAGCGGCCTGGGCTTTGACTTCCTGTACGCACATACAATCTGGCGCGGTGCGTGCCACCCAGGTTTCCAGCCCCTTGGTTGATGCCGATCTGATGCCATTGAGGTTGAGGCTGGTGAGGGTGAAGCGATGCATGAAGTACCCCTAAAAAAGCAAACAATGACCACATCATCCACCGACAAATTGGCCCAAGATTTCGTTCAATTCTCGCTCAGCGCAGGCGTGCTGAAGTTTGGCGAGTTCAAGACCAAGGCGGGGCGCATGAGCCCCTATTTTTTCAATGCGGGTTTGTTTGATGACGGCGCCAAGCTCAGTGCGCTGGCCGGGTTCTATGCGCAGCGTATTTTGGCCAGTGGCATTGGATTTGACTTGCTGTTTGGCCCTGCTTACAAGGGCATTTCGCTGGCGGCGGCGGTTGCAATCGAGTTGGCGCGGCTGGGTCACAACGTGCCATTTGCCTACAACCGCAAAGAGGCCAAGTCACATGGCGAGGGCGGCGTGATGGTGGGCGCGGCCATTCAGGGTCGGGTGCTGATCATTGACGATGTGATCTCGGCAGGCACGGCCACGCGCGAGTCAATTGCCATGATCGAGGCGGCTGGCGCGCGCACCGTGGGGGTGGCGCTGGCGCTGGATCGCCAAGAGAAAGCCCGAATTGATGGTGTCGATCGGCCCTTCAGTGCGATCAGCCAATTGCGCGATCAGTTTGGTTTGCAGGTGTGCGCCGTCGCCACGCTGACGGATTTGCTGGCTTTTTTAAGTGCCAGTGGGGCGGGTGAGCAATTCAAACCACACGAAGCAGCGGTGCAAGCGTATCGCGACGCTTACGGGGTTTAGCTCAGGCCGCTTTCAGATGGTTCGGGTCATGAAGACACTGAAGTCGTCTAAAACGTAGTCGCCAAAAGGCTCGCAGTACTCAAACCCAAAGCGCTCATATAAGCGCCTGGCTGCATCAAACCCGACCATTGGCCCGGTCTCCAGGCTCAGTCGAGTGATACCTTGCAAACGCGCTTGCTCCATCAAGTGCGTCAACACGCCAGTGGCAACGCCGCGGCGCAAGTGGCCTGCGCTGGTGCGCATCGACTTGATTTCGGCATGTTCGTTGCCCAAGCGCTTGAACGCGCCGCAGCCAAGCAAGTCTGCCCCCGACCAAGCCGTGTAAAACCGAATCTCAGGCGCGCGCAGGGCATCCAGATCCAGCGCATGCATGCTCTCGGGCGGCGACTGGCTTGACATGTGCGCAAGGTGCTCTTCAAGCAAGGCGCGAATCTCGGGGCCACGCAGGTCGTCCAGTCGAATTTGCATGTTTAAATCTCCAATTTACTCATAATATAATAGCAACAAGCCCAATGAATTCGGCGAGCAACGGCCATTTTTACTCACAATTTACTCAAAACAGGCCAAAACAAGCCAAACCCGCGCCCTGACCCTCGATCTGTCTGCCACGGGCGCGGCTGATACCGCAAAAGCAGCACCCTGTCGCACCGCGCTTGCAGCCGCTTGGGCCAAGTCAGACACTGCGTCCATGCCTTCCCAAACCCTTGGGGCGGCGACAAGACCGGAGCCACTCAAATGACACACACCCTCGACGCCAACAGCCCTTTGTCTTTGCCCGCGCCTGTGCAAGCATCAAGCATGCCAGCCGCCATGCCCAAACCCGCGCGCACCAGCGGCATCAAACGGGTGTTCAAGTTCTTGGCTTGGTCGATGGTGATCGTGTTGATTTTTTCGGCCATTGCTGCAACCGGACTGATGACGTTCGCTGCCAACTCAATTGACGCGTCGGCCGGCCAAATGTGGATCAACGGAGAGAGCAACAACATGGCCGACATCATGAGCAAGGGGCTTGGTGCGATCGTGGTGGCATGGCTTGCTGTGACAGGCGGCCTGGCGATTGCGTTTTGGGCCGTGGTATTCGCGGGCTTGGTTGTCTTGCTCAGCGTGATTTTTGCGGCTGGAGTCGTCGCATTGGTTGGCCTCGTGTTAGCGGCACCGGCCTTGTTGGTGTTGGCGTTTGTTGTTTGGGTTTTTCGCAAAGCGCTGGGTTGATTCGCTACCTCCGAGGCGCGAACCTGAAACGGTTTCACGCTGAGGTGTCGCTTTTGTCAGCCTCATTTGTCAGCTAAGTCAGCGCTGACGCGCTACATTGAGGCATGAACGCACGAGTCGACTTCACAAGCTTGCTGGCCAACGAGGCCATGCCTTTCAACGAACTGCAGCAGCGCGTCGCGGCGGCGCTCGCGCCCCTGCTGCCCGCGCATGCACTCTTGGTGCAGCTCGAAGACACCGTTCCCTACGAGTGCGACGGGCTCACCGCCTACCGCCAGCGCCCGATGTGCGTGGCACTGCCCGAGACCGAGGCACAGGTGCAAGCGGTGCTCAAAGCATGTTTCGCCATGGGCGTGCCCCTGGTGTCGCGCGGCGCGGGCACGGGTTTGAGTGGCGGCGCGATGCCGCATGCGCGCGGCGTGACGATGTCGCTTGCCAAGTTCAACAAAATCCTCAAAGTCGACGCCTTGGCGCGCACCGCCACCGTGCAGTGCGGCGTTCGCAACTTAGCCATCTCTGAGGCGGCCGCTCCCTTTGGGCTCTATTACGCCCCCGACCCGTCTAGCCAGATCGCCTGCACGATTGGCGGCAACGTCGCTGAGAACTCAGGCGGCGTGCACTGCCTCAAATACGGCTTGACGGTTCACAACATCCTCAAAGTGCGGGGGTTTTTGGCCAACGGCGACGCGGTCGAGTTTGGCAGCGAGGCACTGGACACGCCCGGCCTGGACTTGCTGGCCACCATCATCGGAAGCGAAGGCATGCTCGCCGTGACGACCGAGGTCGTCGTCAAACTCGTGCCCAAGCCCCGGCTCGCACGCTGCATCATGGCAAGCTTTGACGACATCAGACGGGCGGGCGATGCGGTCGCCGCCGTCATCGGTGCAGGTATCATCCCGGCCGGGCTAGAGATGATGGACAAACCCATGACCGCAGCGGTTGAGGATTTTGTGCACGCCGGCTACGACCTGAATGCCGAGGCGATTTTGTTATGCGAGTCAGACGGCACGCCTGAAGAAGTTGAGGAAGAAATTGGTCGCATGGTTGACGTGCTCAAGCTCGCAGGTGCAACCACGATTGCGGTGAGCCAATCTGAGGCAGAGCGGCTCAAGTTTTGGAGTGGCCGAAAAAACGCGTTTCCGGCCAGTGGGCGCATCAGCCCAGACTACATGTGCATGGACTCCACCATCCCGCGCAAACGTTTGGCCGACATGCTGCTCGCCATTCAGGCGATGGAGAAAAAGTACGCCCTGCGGTGCGCCAACGTGTTCCATGCGGGCGACGGTAACTTGCATCCACTGATTTTGTTTGATGCCAACGATGCCGACCAATTGCACCGCTGTGAGTTGTTTGGCGCTGAAATCCTCGAGACCAGCGTGGCCATGGGCGGCACCATCACCGGCGAGCACGGCGTGGGCATCGAGAAAATCAGTAGCATGTGCACGCAATTCACGTCCGAGGAAAACGCACAAATGTTTGCCCTAAAAGCCGCGTTTGACCCCACCAACCTGCTCAACCCCGGCAAGCTCATCCCCACACTACAACGCTGCGCAGAGTACGGCAAGATGGTCGTGCTCGGAAGCCAAGGGCGCGGGCTGAAGTTTGCTGACCTGCCTCGGTTTTAGGGGTCTCGAAGGGGAAGCGGAACTGGGAGTGGGGAACGGGAACGGGAACGGGGAATTCAACGCAGAGGCGTTGAGGGCGCAGAGGGCTGAGAAGAGGTTCTTTTGGCTTTTCTCGCGTATTTTTGGCTCTCTTCCGTTTCGGGTGGCATCCCACTGCCCACACCGCCATCAGGGTAATGCACTTGCTTTTTGCAGCGGATTGATCGGCAGGTGCGTGAGCTTGCCTGCAATCAAGAATGCCATGGCGATGAAGTGACGGGTTGTGCCGTAGCCGCGAGCCTTGGCTTTTGCTGCTTGTAGCAAGGAGTTCACCGCCTCCACGTAGCCCGTGTGAAGCTTGGTCGCTTCAAATGCCTTGACGATGCCGTCCCAGTGGTGTTTGATTGTCTTGGCCAGATCCTTCATGGGATGCAGCTGAGAGCGCTGCGCCCAGTGGAGCCATTTTTTGAGCGCCTGCGTGCTTTGCGCCGCATCGGCTCTGAGCGCATAGACGTCACGCAAAGCTTCCTTGATTCGCCAGGCCCGCGCCGTCTTTAAGCGGGTTTGGGGCAACCACTCCATCTTGTCTCGCTCCTTGTCCGTCCACTTGTCCTTGTCCTTGAGCCAGCACCAGCGGGTTTTTTTGAGCCACTTGCCCTGAACTCTAGCCTCCTCGCGGCGAACCGCGTCGACGGCCTTGTTGGCCATTTGAATGACGTGAAACCCGTCAAATGCCACCGCCGCGTGGGCCAAGTGCTGTGCAGCCCCAGCGATGAAGGCCTTGGACATGTCCATGCAGATCACCTCAATAGACTGGGGGTCGCCTTGGTGCGCTTTGAGATCTTGAGCAAAGCGCCCAATCGTGGCCGCATCTTTGCCCGGGGTGGCGTAGATGAGCTTGGTGTTGAGTAAGTCATGCACCAGCGTGATGTAGCTGTGGCCTTTGGCGCACGATGTCTCATCAATGCCCACGACGGTCGTCTCGGCGTAGCTCTCCTTGGCGCGTGCCACGTCGACATGGGCGTCGATCTGTCGCCACACGGCGTTTTGCGCGCAGCGCAGCATTCGCGCACAAGCCGCTACGGGCATCTCACTGGCCAGCGTCACCGCCAAGGCCTCAAACATGAGCGTGAAGCGACTGCCTTCACGCGCCCAAGGAACCTGCAACTGGGTGGTGCCTTGGCAGCTGGTGCAAGCAATGCGCGCCAGTTCGCAGTGAATGTGGGCTTCGAACTGAAAGAAGTCCAAGTGTCGCCACTTGCGCTGGCGATGATCGTGAACCCTTTGATTGGCTGAGCCACAGGCCGGGCACTGCCCAGTCTTGCTGTCCCACGACACAAAGATGTCAAGTCGACGCCGCTCCACATCCAGCGCAACCCGCCCAATGACCCACGGCGCGCTCAGCCCCAGTGCTTGTCCAAACAGTGCTTCCTTCATCTGCGGCTCCCAAACAATTGAAAGTCAACAGATTACCCTGATGGCGGTGTGGGCAGTGGGATGCCACCCGAAACGGAAGAGAGCCGTATTTTTGGCACTTGGTCACCGGATTCATTGGGTTTGTTGCTATGAAATTTAGGTAGAAATTGTCGCAACGCAAGACTTGACCCTGCTGCTTTGCTAAGCGCGTGGCGGGGGAAGGCTTGAAGGTTTGTCGGCTTGCAGTGTGGCGGCGAAACATTTCTGCCACTCTGAGCGCGCTTCGCTTCGGCGACCGTTTCAGCGCAGTTTCATCACTTCAGCAAGCACGCGCTCGGCATCAGCGCCAGACCTGAAGTGGGCCTTGAAAAAAGTCTGGGTGTCCTTCTTTAGCGGCCCGCCGTTCACGCTGCTGTAGTCCTGTTCGCCTATGCAGGCAACATTTGCGCCCTCGCAGGTGAGCACGATCACATGCACCTTGCCGCCAAAGTAGTCGTTTTCTTCGGCCTCCACGCGCGTGCCGAACTCGCCGATTGGGCGAAGCTTGGCGGGTTGAACGCTGCTCACTTTTAAGCGCTCCAGCTCGCCCTTCGCGGTTTGAGAAAACTCGGTGAACGTGGCTGTTCTTGCGGCCACATCCAGCTTCAAAAACACCCGGTTGTTGCTTTTGTCAGAAGCCAGCATCTGGCTGACTTCGATGCCTTGCGTCGTGAAGGGCTTGGCATCGTCGTCACTGGGCTGTATCGTGACTGGCGCGTCAGTTTGAGCCCAAACGGCGACTGAGATCAGCAGCAAAGCGCTTGCCGTCGCCAATTGGCGTGTGGACGTGTTCATTGCATGCGCCACTTCAGCGGCCAAACAAACCACGCAACGCATTGCCTACCTCTTGTTTGGCCGCTTCTTTCACGGCTTCTTGCGGGTTTTGCGCGACGTTTGCAGCTTGGCCCAAAAGGCCGGGTGCCCCAAGTGCGGTGGCGGTGGGTGCGGGCGCTTTGGCGCACTCATGGTCGCCGGGCAATGCGCCGCCGTAGGCTTGGCGAATCTGGGCGCACATTTTGGCGAACTCATTGGCACGATGGGCTTCTTGCTCGGACTGCTGCTTCTCATAGGCCAGCTGCTCAGGCGTCTTGATCGCCGCTTTGGCGGCGTCGCGAGCATGCCTGCTCTGCCAAGGATTGCCTGCCGCTTGGCGCTTGGCAATCGCTTGGACAAACGCCTCGCCGCGCTTTTGTTCGGCAGGTTTTGCAGCGGCGACCAAGGCGGCGGTGTAGACCACATTGAAGTCGCGCGTGGCAAAGCCATCGACTCGGTCAAGCACCTCATTGCTGGTGTCCGCAATCACGGCTGTGCAGAAAGCCCCGTGCTCCTCCACCGTGCCGCTGGGGCATGCCCCTGATTTGGGCAGGGACTTCGGTGCATCAGCCCACGACGTGGTGCAGGCATCTTCGTTGGTGTAATAGCCCGATGGGCAAAAACCAAATTTATTGGCTTTTGCCACGGTGGCAAGCACGGGATCTTGGTACGTTCCACCACTGGAGCTTGAGGACTTCGCGCTTTTCGTTGTCGCGGGTTTGCTCGACTCCTTTTTCGGGGCGGACTTGCATTGGTTTTTGCCATGCTTGACGTAGGGCGTCATGTCGCTTGGGCAGCTCCCATCCAAATTCGCAAGACGATCGGCAAATGCTGGGGTGTGCGCGACGGCGAGCAGCGCAATGGCTGATGCGGTCATGCGCAAACGAGTGAATCTCATTCAGTACTCCAATTCGAACGTTGACTTCTGGCTTGGCTTACTTGCGGCTCTTGCTGCGGTTGGCAGCACGCTTGGCGTTGTTGCGGGCAACAGTTTGTTTGGCGCCGTTTTCTTGCTTGACTTGCGTGGCCGTTTTGGCTTCGGCATGGCTGGCCGTGCCAGGCAGGGTGCCCGTGCTGATCAGTGCAAATGCGGCAGCGGCGAACAGCGTGGACAGTTTGGTCATGAGGTGCTCCATTGGTTGGGTACAGCGAAATTGCTGCCCCTCAACGGCTAGAGCGGCCCGACAGAGGCAAACGGATCATTGAATCAGCGCAAAACGGCTTCTTCCTGCGGAAATCGAGAACTAACTCACACCCAAGGGTGTTTTCAGCTGATCTGCGTAGAAGGGTGTGAGCTGGCCAGCGGCTCGCAAAGCCTGCGCTTCTTTGGCTGCGCAGTCGACCAAGCGGGTGCGGTTTGGGGCCAGCAGTATCACTCCAATAGTGATAGCAACAAACCCAATGAATTCGGTGACCAAATGCCAAAACGGCATCAAAATCACCTGGCGGAGTCAAAACTCAAGTGCAACACTCATCAACTTACAGGAGTGAAGCATGGAAGAAACGAAACCTCAAAAGCAGTACAGCCAGCTGAGCGGACAAGAGCGCGCAGTAATTGAAGTGATGCTTGATCAGCGCTGCAAGCTTCGGGCGATCGCCCAAAGCTTGCAGCGCGCGCCATCCCCCAACAGCCGTGAGATCGCCCGCAACACCCGCGATGCGCCCGTGCGCGCGCTCAGCGGTGCGGCGGCCGCTCACGCTTACGTGGATTCCAAGCGGCGCGACAAGCCCTACTGCAGCCTGCGCGCTCAAGCGCGTGCCGCACGCCTGAGCAACTTGCCTCGATGTGCCAAAAAGCTCCACCCGGCTGCTCCTTGTTGGTCACCTTTGATTGAGTGCCTACAAAAGGGCTTGTCACCCAAGCAAGCCAGCTCCACACTGGCGCGTATGAACCAGGCTCAGCTCAGCCACGAGACCATCTACAAAACGCTGTACGCCATGCCCAGAGGCGAGCTGCGAAGCGAGATCTTGAATCTTCTGCCCTGGGGCCGAAAGAGCAGACGCTCGCGCGGTGGTGGTCAAGACCGCAGACGGGGCATCATCTTGGACATGACCAGCATCGAGGAGCGACCCATCGAGGTCGAAGATCGTTTGATCCCTGGGCACTGGGAGGGCGATCTCATTAAGGGCGCGGGTAATAAATCTCAGATCGGCACGCTGGTCGAGCGCAGCACCATGTTTGTGGTTTTGGTCAAGGTGGAGCGAGCCACCGCTGCTAAAACGGCCGATGCGTTCATTGGCGTCCTCAACCGCATCGACGCGCAGATGAGATTGAGCCTGACCTACGACCAAGGCGTAGAGATGGCACATCACGCACACTTGAGCCGCCAAACGGGCATGCAGGTGTACTTCGCGCACCCGCACTCGCCTTGGGAGCGCGGTAGCAACGAAAACATGAACGGCCAGCTGCGACGCTACTTTCCAAAGGGCTCAGACTTGTCCAAGTTCAGCCAAACTGAACTCGACGAAATCGCGATGCACATGAACGCCAAACCCAGAGCAGCGCTGGGCGGCAAGTGCCCAGCCGAGCTCTTCTTGCCACCCGGTACATTTGACTTCAACGCCTATTGGGCCAAGCAGCTCAATTTAGAAACTGTTGCACTTGGGGGTTGACACCGCCCCTCTAAGTCCTCGTCTCGGCGCCTGATGCGTTGAGCTGCACTGTGTCGCCTTAAAAAGCTCAGAGCGAGAAGATCTTGCCTGGGTTCATGATGTTTTTGGGGTCTAGGGCGCGCTTGATGTTGCGCATCATGTTGACTGCGCCAGCGCCGGCAAAAGCAACAGGGTCAAGTCTTGAATTGCGATATTTTTACCCAAATTTAATAGCAACGAATCCAATGATTCCGGTGACCAGAGGCCAAAAGGAGCTAGAAGGAGCTAGAAGGAGCTATCCCAGCGTCGTCGGTGCTCAGTAGGACCCTGTCGCGCGTCAACGCGGGTGCTGGGGCCGCGGGCTCAGGCTTGGATGGGTTGCGCGACCAGTCGCACGCCAAGCGCTGAGCAGACGCGGGCGATGGTGTCGAAACGCGGCGCACTTCCCGGACGAAGGGCTTTGTACAGCGCTTCTCGGGTGATGCCAGAGTCTTTTGCAACCTGCGACATGCCTCGCGCTCGGGCAATGTCGCCAAGCGCAGCGGCCAGCAGGGCGGGGTCGTTGTCTTCCAAGATCGTGGTGAGGTATGCGGCCACTTCGACTTCGTCGGTGAGAAATTCGGCCGCATCAAACTCAGCAAGCTCAGAGATCGAGGTTTTTTTTCGCAAGGTCATGGTGTTCAATCCTCCAGGGTTTTAGCCAGTTCAATCGCGCGTTTGATGTCAGCGGCTTGAGTGGACTTTTTGCCACCACCCAGCATCAAAATCAGCAAACTGCCGCGCTGCACAAAGTACATCCGCCAACCCGGACCGAAATGTTCGCGCATCTCGTACACGCATTCGCCCACGACGGGAACATCTCCAAGGTTTCCGAGCTGAACTTTGCGCAGGCGTTTAATCAGGCGCTGTCTACTCAAAGGGTCGGAAAGACCCCTCAGCCACGCCGAAAACTCATCCACTTGCTTCACGATGAAAGTCATGCGCAAAGTGTAATCGAATGGAGACAACTCACGGCAGGAAAACTGATTGGAAAACCGATGATCAGCTTCCCCGTTTGCCACTGGGGAAGATGGGGTCGGGTCTAAAATTTGAAGGGCAGTAGACACTAAGTCCCGTTTTGCGCCGATAGATTGGTGTCCGAATGACTCCGGACTGGTCCAAAATTGATAGCAACAAACCCAATGAATTCGGTGACCAATTGCCGAAATAGCATTGAATACACACCAGAACCCGCTTCTCAGCCCGGTAGCGGCCTGTGCGCCTTTGCGTTGAGCTGCCCTGTCGCCCTAAAAAGCTCAGAGCGAGAAGATCTTGCCTGGGTTCATGATGTTTTTGGGGTCTAGGGCGCGCTTGATGTTGCGCATCATGGTGACTGCGCCAGCGCCTGCTTCGTCAAGCAAGAAGCCTTGCTTGTGCAAGCCGACGCCGTGCTCACCTGTGCAGGTGCCGTCGAGTGCCAAGGCACGGCGCACGAGTTTGTCGTTTAGCTCCTCAGCCGTGGCCCGCTCTTGCGCGCTGTTGGGGTCGATCAGGTAGCCAAAATGGAAGTTGCCGTCGCCGACATGGCCGACCAAGAAGTACGGGATGGCGCTTTCGATGACTTCGTCGATGGACTCAAGCAAACAGTCGGCCAAGCGCGAGATGGGCACGCAGGTGTCGGTTGAAATGGCTCGGCAACCCGGTCGGCTTTGCAGTGCAGCAAAGTAGGCGTTGTGCCGCGCGGTCCACAGTTTGGTGCGCTCCTCGGGTGTGGTGGCCCACTGAAAGGACTGGCCGCCCATGTCTGTGCTGAGTTCTTGGACGGTTTGGGCTTGCTCTTTGACGCTGGCGGGCGAGCCATGAAACTCCATGAGCAGCATGGCCGCCTCGGGCAGGCTGGTTTTGCTGTGGGCATTGACCATTCGCACCGTGTTGGCGTCGATCAATTCGCAGCGCGCAATGGGAACCCCCAATTGGATGACTTGAATGACGGTGTGGACGGCGCTTGCGATGTCGGGAAACGTGCAAGTCGCAGCGGAAATCGCCTCAGGCAAGGGGTAGAGCTTGACGGTGACCTCGGTGAATATACCCAAGGTGCCTTCGCTGCCGACCATCAAGCGGGTTAAGTCGTAGCCGGCGGATGATTTTTTGGCCCGGGTGCCGGTACGGATGACTTCGCCCGAAGCCGTGACCAGCTCCAGCGCCAAGACGTTTTCGCGCATGGTGCCGTAGCGCACGGCATTGGTGCCTGAGGCGCGGGTGGCACTCATGCCGCCGATGGTGGCATCAGCGCCGGGGTCGATCGGGAAGAACAGCCCGGTTGACTTGATCTCGTCGTTGAGTTGTTTTCGGGTGACGCCCGCCTGCACGGTGACGGTGAGGTCTTCGGCGTTGATGGCCAAGACGCGGTTCATGCGCCCGACGTCGATGCTGATGCCGCCCCGAACGGCCAGCAAGTGCCCCTCAAGTGACGAGCCCACGCCAAAGGCGATGACTGGGTAGGCGTATTGGTCGCACAGGCTGACCGCGTCAGCAACATCTTGAGTGCGCTCGGCAAACACCACGGCAGCGGGTGGCGGGACCTCAAACGCCGACTCGTCGCGCCCGTG
>JANOPN010000166.1:0-44011 GCA_031421855.1 Comamonadaceae bacterium | reverse complement strand
TGCACAGCCGCTTTCATGAGCTGTGGTCGCTGCGCATGTGTACGTGGCTGGGCGTAGGCAACGATCCGCGCTATACCCCCACCACCTGCTTCGAAACCTTCCCATTCCCCCAAGGCCTCACCCCGGCTGACACCGCTGATCAGCAAATCGAGGCTTTGGAAGGCGGTGCGAGCATTCCAGCGGGTATTTTGATGTCAAATGTGCCTCTGGTCTTTGAATCCATTGGGTTTGTTGCTACTAAAAAAGAAGTGATTGTTACGCTGCGAGATGCCGCGATTGCCATCGCCGTGGCCGCCAAACGGCTCGACGACCTGCGCCAAAACTGGCTCAACCCGCCAGAATGGACGACGCGCATGCCCGAGGTTGTGCCGTTGGGGATGGACGTGAGCCCCTACCCGGATCGCATCGTTCCCAAGTTCGGCATCAGCGAAGCAGATGCCAAAGCACTGCAAAAACGCACCCTCACCAACCTCTACAACGCCCGCCCCGCATGGCTCAGCGCAGCCCACGCCACACTTGATTTGGCCGTCGCCAGCGCCTACGGCTGGGCTGACTACAGCGCGGAGATGCACGACAACACGATTTTGGCGCGGTTATTGGCGTTGAATATTGAGCGCGCTAAAACGAGGCCTTGACCGGTATTGGGGCGGCACTCGACGGGAATTTCTCGGTATGTTAGCTAACATACCGAGAATGGCTAAAATCGGATTTTTACGAATTCATTGAATGCCCGCCATGCAAACTGTCACGTCTGTTGAGGTTCAAAACCGTTTTGGTGCGGTGGCCAACATGGTCAAAGGCGGCGAGCCGGTTGCGGTGACGCAGTACGGCACGCCGACCCTGATGATCTTGCCGCATGCTTTGGGTCAACGTGCGATGCAGGCGTACAACGCGCGCCGCTTGGTTGATCTCATGGATGCGGCGCCACAGTCCAAGCCTGATGCACCGGTACTCAGCGAGCGAGAGTTTGCTGATTTGGTGCGCGAACTTCGCGCGTCGTGACACAACCACCGCGCGTGCGGCTGAGGCTGGTGTTTGATGCCAGCGCGCTGTTGCCCATGTGCTTGCACCCCGAGCGTGCGCCCGCGCTGGCGTTTCGCCAAGCGCTGCTTCAGCACAGCGTCTATGCGTCAGAGTCGACCCTGACTGAGCTGGGCGAGGTGGTGATGCGACCCAAATTTGACGCGTGGCAACCGTGCATTTACCGGCAAGCTTGGCTGACTCTTTTTCAAGCCAGCGTTGAAGTGGTGGTGCCCACCGAAGCCGTGACCGATTGCCGCGACCCCAAAGACAACCAGTACCTTGAGCTGGCATTGGCGGCGAAGGCCGATGCGCTCGTGTCGAGCGACGATGATTTGCTGGTGCTGCATCCGTATCGTGGCATCAACATTTGGCGGTTGGCCGATTTTCAGGCGCGAATGGGTGCGTGACTGGTTTGACGATGCTCATCAAATGTCATAACATACAAACATCGGCATCGACGTGGGTCATTCGCCCCCACCGCCCAATTTGGAGAGCATCATGACAACCCACACCGTATCGAGCCGTGACTTCACGCGAGACGTGGGCGCGGCTAAACGCGCGGCCAGTGACGGCGTGGTGTTCATCACCGACCGGGGTCGACCTGCTTTTGCTTTATTGAAGATCGAGGACTACCACCGCTTGGGTGGTACGCGCTCAACCTCGCTGCTGGATGTGATGGACGGCATCCCCTGCGACATGGCCGAGGCGTTCGACGCTCCGCGTCTGAATGTTGAGCTTAAAGTACCCGACCTGGGCTGATTGCGGTGTTCATTCTTGACACCAACATCATCTCTGAGTTGCGCCAAGGCAAGGCCAACCCCTCGTCCGAAGTCCGCGCTTGGGCCTCGCGGCATCCGGTTGCGCAACTGTATTTGTCGGCGATCAGCGTATTGGAGCTTGAGCACGGCGTGATGCTGCTTGAGCGGCGCTCGCCGCCTCAAGGAGGCGCTCTGCGTGTCTGGCTCGATGGCCTGAGACAGAGTTTCAGCGGTCGGATACTGCCCTTCAATCACCGCACGGCCACGCTTTGCGCAGCCACGCATGTGCCCAACCCGCGATCAGAACGCGACGCGATGATTGCTGCCACCGCACTAGAGCACGGATTCGGGGTCGCAACCCGAAACGTCAGCGACTTTCGTGGCACGGGTGTTGTGGTCGTAAATCCATTTGACATGGTTAGTCATTAATTGATAGCAACTAACCCAACGAATCCGGTGACCAAGTGCCGATTTGACCTAAAAATAGCGCAAAAGCGGCTTCAACGAGCCTTTTGAAACCCCTTGGTCATCTCGTCAGCGCCGTTCGGGCTAAAGTGCGGTCATGAGTTCCAACCGTTCCAACACCTTTTCGCAAGCTGTCGCCCTCGCTTGGGGCTCTCTTTGGCGAGACTGGCGAGCGGGTGACTTGCGGCTTTTGGCGGCTGCGGTAGCCTTGGCTGTGGCGGCCTTGAGTGCGGTGGGGTTTGTGGCCGATCGGCTCAATGCGGGTTTGCAGCGCGATGCGCGGGCCTTGATGGGTGGCGACGCGGTTGTGAGCGCTGACCGCGCCACGCCGCCCGACTTGGCCGCCAAGGCGCGAGCGATGGGGCTGACCGTGTCAGAGACGCTGGCGTTTCCCACCATGGGGCGGGCTGAAGACGCGGCGGGTGGTGCCTCCAAGCTGGTGGCGCTCAAAGCGGTTGATGCGGCGTATCCACTGCGTGGCAAGCTGAGTTTGGCCCAAGACAGCGCCAAATCGGTCGCGCAGGGTGGGCCCACACCGGGCACCGGGCGGGGTGGCGCGCCCGTGCCGGGCACGGCGTGGGTTGATGCGGCCTTGCTCGATGCACTGAACTTGAAACTCGGCGACACCTTGCTGCTTGGCGAGTCGCGCTTCAAGATCAGCCACACGGTGGCGCAAGAGCCTGATCGCGGTGCCGGGTTCATGAACTTTGCGCCGCGTGTGATGCTCAACGCGGGTGATTTGGCGGCCACGCAATTGGTGCAACCGGCGAGTCGAATCACCTGGCGGCTCGCTGTGGCGGGCAACACCCCGGCCTTGGAGCGGCGCGCGACTGAGTTTGCGGCTTGGGTCAAGACGCGGGTCGATGCGGGAGAGCTCAAGGGCGTTCGGGTCGAGAGCTTTGAGTCAGGCAGCCCGCAAATGCGCCAAACCCTGGACCGAGCGGGCAAATTTTTGAACTTGGTGGCCTTGCTGAGCGCGCTGCTCAGCGCGGTGGCCATTGCCATTGCGGCGCGGGGTTTTGCCCAAGCTCATTTGGATGGCTGTGCCATGCTTCGGGTGCTGGGTTGCTCGCAGCGCACCATTGCGTGGAGCTACACGCTGGAGTTTGCTTGGGTGGGCATGGCCGCCAGTTTGGTGGGGTTGGCACTGGGCTTTGTGTTGCATCTGGGCCTGTTGGCGGTTTTGGCCGGCTTGGTTGAGGCGGCATTGCCACCGCCCGGGCCTTGGCCGGGTGTTTTAGGCGTGGGCGTGGGGCTGACGCTGTTGTTGGCGTTTGGCTTGCCGCCCGTGTTGCAACTCGCCTCGGTGCCGCCACTGCGGGTGATTCGCCGCGACATGGGCTCGATCAAGCCTGCGTCGCTTGGTGTGTTGTTGGTGGGCGTTGCGGGTTTTGCGGGTCTTTTGCTGGCGACCAGCGCCGACATCAAGCTGGGTGCCATCGCGGTGGGTGGCTTTGCCTTGGCGGTGGCGCTTTTTGCACTCGCGGCTTGGGTGGCCGTGAAGTTGCTGCGCAAGCTGGTCGTCGAAGATGTCAGCCCGCGCTGGCTGGTGCTGGCCACCCGACAAATATCGGCCCGCCCGGTGTTTGCGGTGGTGCAAACCAGCTCGCTGGCGGTGGGCTTGCTGGCCTTGGTGCTGTTGGTGCTCTTGCGAACCGACTTGGTCAACGCGTGGCGGGCATCCACGCCGCCTGATGCGCCAAACCGTTTCGTGATCAACATCCAGCCCGAGCAAGTGGATTCGTTCAGGGCCAAGATTGAGGCCGAGTCGGTCAAGCGCTTTGATTTGTTCCCCATGATTCGCGGCCGGTTGGTTGATATCAACGGCAAAACCATGGGGCCAGATAGTTTTACCGACGACCGTGCCAAACGCATGGTTGACCGCGAGTTCAACCTCAGCCACGCGGCTGAGGCACCGGCGCACAACAAAATCACAGCCGGCAGCTGGACACCGGGGGCCAAGGGCGAGATCAGTGTCGAAGAAGGCATTGCCGAGACCCTCAACCTCAAACTGGGCGACACCGTGACCTTTGATGTCGCTGGCATCAACGCCACAGCCAAAGTGACCAGCCTGCGCAAAGTTGACTGGGGCAGCATGCGGGCAAACTTCTTTGTGATGTTCACGGTGGCCGACATGGCAGACGTGCCCGCAACTTACATGAGCGCGTTCAAGGCGCCCGCCACCAAGGGGTTTGACAACGCCTTGGTGCGGCAATTCCCCAACGTCACCAACGTCGACATGAGCCAAACCATCGCGCAAGTGCAGCGCGTGCTCGATCAAGTCACGCGGGCGGTGGAGTTTTTGTTTGGTTTTACGCTGATTGCCGGATTGATCGTGCTGCTCGCGACCGTGACCGCCACCCGCGAAGAGCGTGCGCGCGAGTACGCCATCCTTCGTGCGCTGGGCGCGCGCAGCAGCTTGTTGCGTCAAGTGCAGCGGGCCGAGCTAGCCGGCGTGGGCATGCTCGCAGGCGTGCTGGCCAGCGGCGTGGCCATGATCATCGGCTGGGCCATGGCCAAGTTTGCGTTTGAGTTCACCTGGACCGCCCAGTGGTGGGTTCCGCTCGCAGGCGGCGCTTTCGGGGCAGCCATCGCACTCGCAGCCGGATGGTGGGGCATGAGAGAAGTACTCAATCGGCCAGTGGTGGTGACGCTGAGGCAGGCGGCGGAGTGATGTTGAGCGACTGACGGCGGCGCTCAGTTCAATGACTGCTTTAGTTGGTTTAGCGCGTCAGTAGGTGTCAGAATTTTGATGTTCTTGTAGTTGGCGAGCACCAGCAAATCAGCGTCGCCACTTGCAATGAAATCGGCTGAAGCGGCGACCGCGCACGCCAGTACGGCATCATCGTCTTTGTCGCGGCTGACCCGAGTGCCGAGCTCCGGTGCTGCAATCTGCACGCAGACTAGACCAACCAACTCGGTCAGTGAGCGAGGATTGAGTTCGCGCGCTGCGAGTGCGCGTTGAATTTTCGGGTAATGCAAAACCCGATCAAACTCGGAAATCAGTTCGGCCGAAATCGCACACCGCAGCCTTCGATCCAAAACCGCCTGCACCAGCTGCCTCGGTGGCCCGCCCCAAATGAGGCCTGACAACCAAATGTTGGTGTCAATGACCGCGAGCGGCGGCAATGGCGGCATCGATATCGCTCGGCGACAGCTCGGCATCAGTCATCGGCGTGGCTGCGAGCGTCGCAATCGCTTGACCCAATCGTTGTGCGGCGAGCTTTTGCATCCAATCCCTCACCACCCCTTGAACGGTCGACTCAAAGTTGCCCCCGTTCACGAGCCCGGCCAGCTGGGCGCTTCGGGCGAGCTGGTCGGGTATTTCTATTTGGATGATGGTCATGAGATCAGTCTATCTCAATGCCGAAAGTGCCGCACGCCGCTGAACACCATCGCCACGCCGCGCTCATTGGCGGCGTCGATGACTTCTTGGTCGCGCATGGAGCCGCCGGGTTGGATGATGCTGGTTGCGCCCGCGTCGACGACCACGTCAAGTCCGTCGCGAAACGGAAAAAACGCGTCGCTTGCGACTGCGGTGCCGCTCAGGCTGAGTTTGGCGTGTTCGGCCTTGATCGAGGCGATGCGGGCTGAATCCAGGCGGCTCATTTGGCCTGCACCCACACCCATGGTCATGCCGTCTTTGCAAAAAACAATGGCGTTGCTTTTGACGTATTTGGCGACTTTCCAGGCAAACAGCAGGTCTTCAATCTCTTGGGGGCTTGGGCGTTTGGCGGTGACGACTTTGAGGTCGGAAGCAGACAGCTCTTGGTTGTCGCTGGACTGAATCAAAAGCCCGGAGCCGACACGCTTGGTCTCAAAAGCGTTTCGGGTGCTCGCCGCGCTGGCTGGCAGGGCGATTTGCAAGACCCGCACATTAGGCTTGGCTGCCAAAACGCTCAGCGCCGCGTCGTCAAAGCCGGGGGCCATCAGCACTTCAACAAACTGTTTGGCCACGGCTTGCGCGGTCGCTGCGTCAACGACTCGGTTGAACGCGATGATGCCGCCAAACGCGCTGGTGGGGTCGGTGGCCAAGGCTTTGGTGTACGCGCCCAAAGCATCGGGTGCCACGGCCACGCCGCAGGGGTTGGCGTGCTTGACGATGACGCAGGCAACGGTCTCAAAGCTTTTGACGCACTCCCAAGCGGCATCGGCGTCGGCGATGTTGTTGTACGACAGCTCTTTGCCTTGAATTTGCTGCGCAGTGACGAGTGAGCCCGGTGCAGGGTTCATGTCGGCGTAAAACGCGGCCGATTGGTGCGGATTTTCGCCGTAGCGCAGGTCTTGGCGTTTGGCATATTGCGCGTTGAATTGTTGGGCAAATTCACTGCGCTGGGGCGGCGTTGAACCCGTCAAATTCGCTGCGTCAACGCTGCTCAAATAGTTGCTGATCGCGCCGTCGTAGCTGCTGATGCGATTAAATGCCGCCACGCTGAGTTTGAAGCGCGTCAAGTTACTCAAGGTGCCCGATGTCTGCAACTGTGCGAGCACGTCAGCATATTGCGCGGCGTCGGTCACCACGCCCACGTCGCGCCAGTTTTTGGCCGCACTGCGCACCATGGCGGGGCCGCCGATGTCGATGTTTTCAATCGCGTCGTCAAGCGTGCAGTTGGGCTTGGCAACGGTCGCCTCAAATGGGTAGAGGTTGACGACCAGCAGGTCAATCGTGCCGATTCCGTGCGCAGCCAGTGCGGCCATGTGGGCGGGCAGCTCGCGCCGCGCCAGCAAGCCGCCGTGCACAGTGGGGTGCAAGGTTTTGACTCGACCATCCAGCATCTCGGGGAAGCCCGTCACGTCAGCCACTTCGCGCACCGGTAGGCCAGCGTCGGCCAACAGTTTGGCGGTGCCGCCGGTCGATAGCAGCGTGATACCCAGTGCGTGCAATTCGCGCGCGAAGTCGAGCACGCCGGTTTTGTCTGAGACGGAGAGCAGGGCGGTTTTAACGGTCATGGGGTGTTTTGAATGGTTTGAAGGGCGTGTCGAGAGCGCTGCGGTTTTTAGTCGGCCAGCTTGTGTTCAACCAATTTTTTGCGCAAGGTGTTGCGGTTCAACCCCAGCCACTCCGCAGCGCGGCTTTGGTTGTTGTTGGCTTTTTCCATCACCACTTCCAAAAGCGGTTTTTCAACGGTGCGCACCATCATGTCGTACAAGTCGGCCGGAGCGGTGTCTTGCAAGTCGTTGAGGTAGGTGTTGAGCGTGGACTTCACGCTGTCTTCGATGGCTTTTTGGCTCATTTTTTTAGGTTTCTACAGAGGTTTCAAGGAAATCAAAATAATCAGCGACGGCCCGCACTTGGTCGCGTGCCTCGTCAAGTGTGTTCATGTGGGCTCGAAACGCCTGGCTGCCCGCCAAGCGATGGGTGTACCAGCCAATGTGTTTGCGAGCGCTGCGCGTGCCGCTGAACTCGCCATACAAGCTGTAGTGGTCGTGCAAGTGGTCGATCAGCACCGACTTCATCTCAGCCAGACTTGGCGGTGGGAGCAGCTCGCCCGTGGCCAGCTCATGCGCAATTTCGCGAAAAATCCACGGGTTGCCTTGAGCGGCGCGGCCAATCATGACTGCGTCTGCGCCCGTGGCTTTGAGCACCGCGCGCACTTTGGCGGGTGAGTCCACGTCCCCATTGGCCACCATCGGGATGTTGACCCGCGACTTCACCTCGGCCATGGTGTCGTACTCCGCTTGGCCTTTGTAGCCTTGCTCGCGGGTGCGGCCATGCACCGTGAGCATGGCCACGCCCTCTGCCTCAAAGCGCTTGGCCAATTCAACGGCGTTTCGGCCCTCGGCGCTCCAGCCGGTGCGCATCTTCAACGTCACGGGCACGCCTTGCGGCGCGCAAGCCGCCACCACCGCGCGCACGATTTGCGTGGCCAATTCAGGCTGCTGCATGAGGGCTGATCCTGCCCATTTGTTGCACACCTTCTTCGCGGGGCAGCCCATGTTGATGTCAATGATCTGCGCGCCGCGCTCGATGTTGTAGCGGGCCGCGTCAGCCATCATCAGCGCGTCGGTGCCCGCAATTTGCACCGCAATCGGGTCGGTCTCGCCCGCGTGGTTGGCGCGGCGCGAGGTCTTCAAGCTGTCCCACAGGTCACGGCGCGACGTGACCATCTCGCTCACCGCATAGCCCGCGCCCAAACGCTTGCACAGCATGCGAAAGGGCCGATCCGTCACCCCGGCCATGGGGGCGACAAAGAGGCGGTTGGGCAGTAGATAGGGGCCGATGTGCATGTGGGTGGTCGCGGTGGATGCGGATTGTAGCTGCCTCATTTTTGAGCAGGCAACTGTTTCATTTGTTAACGAATTGGCTCAGTTTGGGCTCGCTACTGGTCTTCAATCCCCACAAGCGATGCCCGGTTGGTGAATGCTCACTACCCGGGTTTTGACGACATCAAACTAAACTCACAGACATGACTGCTTGGATCCAAACCTCAATCGACGCGCTGCTGGTTTGGCTCGCCCTGCCGCAGTTTGGGCTGAGCACGCTGTTTGTCGTGTCGTTTATTGGCGCGACGCTTTTGCCCTTGGGCTCCGAGCCCGCGCTGTTTGGTTTGGTCAAGCTCAACCCCGAGCTGTTGTGGCCAGGCATCTTGGTGGCCACTGCCGGCAACACCCTGGGCGGCGCGGTTGACTGGTGGATGGGCTACGGCGCCCACGCCGCCGTGGACAAAGCCCGCAAGGCACCCAGATCCAAGGTGCAGCTCAAGGCACTGCAATGGCTGGAGCGCCTTGGCCCCAAAGCGTGCTTACTGAGCTTTCTGCCCGTCGTGGGCGACCCTTTGTGCGTAGTCGCCGGTTGGCTCAAACTCCCCTTTTGGCTCTGCGTGGGCTACATGCTCGTGGGTAAGTTTTTGCGCTATTTGGTGATGACGATTGTGCTGCTGTGGGTTTTTCCGGGGTCGGTTTGAGTTTTTAGCTCATTTATACATAGCAACAAACCCAATGAATCCGTAGACCAGAGGCTTAAAAGACTAAAAAATCGCTAGTTCAGCCGATCAAACGTCACCACATGGTCCACCTCGGCTCGGATGCCGATTTTTTCGCCGACTTGGTGGTTGTGGTGGCTGGGGACGTGGGCGAGCACGGTTTGGCCGCCGTCGAGCTGCAAGGTGTACAAAAACTCGTTGCCTCTGAAGGCTTTGCGGGTGATGCGCGCCTGGGTTGGGGCGTTGTCGTCGTGAATGATGTCGTCGGCACGCAGCAGCAAATCGCACTCGCCCTCGGGCAGGGCGCTGAGTACTTCGGGGGCGATGTCGTGCAGTTCGCCAAGCGGCGTGGTCACGTGTTTGTGCGGGCCGTCGTGGGAGCTGTCAGCCTCGATGCGCGCCGCAATGAACACGCCGTGGCCGATGAAATCTGCCACAAACCGCGTGGCTGGCCGGTGGTAGAGCGTGTACGCATCGGCCCACTGGTGCAATTGACCGCTTTGCATCACGCCAATGCTGTCGGCAATCGCAAACGCTTCAAGTTGGTCGTGGGTGACCAGCAGTGCAGTGGTTTTCTCGGCCTTCAAAATTTGGCGCACCTCGTGGGCTAAGCGCTCGCGCAGCTCGACATCGAGGTTCGAAAACGGCTCGTCCATCAAGAGCAAGGCTGGCTTGGGGGCCAAGGCGCGGGCCAAGGCCACGCGTTGTTGTTGTCCGCCGGAGAGCTCGTGCGGCATGCGACGCTGCATGCGAGGCAAACCCACCAATTCAAGGAGTTGGTCAACGCGCTGGCGGCGCTCGCCATGGGGTGTGGCGTGTAGGCCAAACGCGATGTTGTGGGCGACATCCAGGTGCGGAAACAGCGCGTAGTCTTGAAACACCATGCCCACGCGGCGATGCTCAGACCGCACGTGGATGCTTGGCCCGCTGACCATCGTGCCGCCGATGCTGATTTGACCGCTTTGGGCGACTTCAAGGCCAGCCACTGCGCGCAAAAGCGTGGTTTTGCCGCAACCTGACGGTCCAATCAACGCGCCAATCGAGCCGTTGGGCAATGCCATGCTGACCGCGTTCACGGCCCGTGTTTCGCCGTAGCTCACCCCCAGTTGTTGCAGACTTAAATCCATGTGGCGAGTATAAGACTGCATACAATTCTCATTCGCAATACCGAATTGGCAACGATTTCTTTCGCCAATTCCCAGCGTTTTTCATCCATGACCCATCGTTTAATCTTGTGTTTCATCGCCGCCGTGCTCGCCTTGCCGCTTTTGGGCTTGCTGGCCTATGCCGTGCGTTTGGATGTCGAGGCCGTGCAGGTGTTACGCGAAATGATGGCCACGGTGCTTTGGGACTACACCCTCACATCCGCCCTGTTGTGCCTGGGTGTGGGCGTTTGCACAGCGCTTTTGGGCACGGCCACGGCGTGCGCGGTCACGCTGTTTGACTTTCGGGGGCGTCGCTGGTTTGAGTGGGCACTTTTGTTGCCAATTGCCATGCCCGCGTATGTGTTGGCGTATGCGTACACCGACTTTTTGCAGGTCGCTGGGCCGCTGCAAAGCGCGGTTCGATCGGCTTTTGGCTTGCAGGGCCGGGTGTTGCCTGAGGTGCGCAATTTGGGCGGAGCGGTGATTTGTTTGAGTTTGGCGCTGTATCCGTATGTCTATTTGTTGGTACGGGCCGCTTTGGTTGACCGCGCCACCCACTTGATGGAGGCCGCGCGGCTCTTGGGGGCCTCGCTCAAGCGCCGCATTGTTCGCGTCGCCCTGCCCTTGGCCAGGCCTGCGCTAGCGGGGGGGGTTGCTTTGGTGCTCATGGAGACTTTGGCTGACTTTGGCGTGGTGAGCTACTTTGGGGTGCAGTCATTCAGTGCGGGTATCTACAAAGCTTGGCTCACGCTGGATAACCGCGTCGCAGCGGCCAAGTTGGCCCTCATGTTGCTCTTGGTGGTCGGTGCGCTCTTGGCCATTGAGCAGCGCGCGCAGGCACGCAAACGGTATGCCAGCGCCAAACTCGGCGCGGTTCGACCGACCGAGGCGCGAGCGCTGCGGCTGAGTGGCAAACGTGAACTCGTTGCCGTGTTGGCTTGCTTGTTGCCGATTGCCTTTGGTTTTGTGGTTCCAGTCGTCATCATGGTGTGGCCAATCGTTGTATCACTCGGGGGCGAGAGCGCGGCTGACGGCGGCACTCACTGGGCGCGCTTTGCGCAGTGGGCGCTGAATTCGCTGGCTTTAGCCAGTGTCGCGAGCGTCGCAACCGTTGCGGTTGGGCTGGGCTTTGCGTACGCGGCGCGCCGCTGGCGCGACCGCGCCACTCAATTTGCGACCCGCTTGATTGGGCTGGGCTATGCCGTGCCCGGCGCGGTGGTTGTGGTGGGTTTGCTGATTCCAGTCGCGGCGGTGCAGGCCAGCTACCCCAGCTTGGGGCTGGGGGCGCTGGTCACGACCACAGCGGTTGGGCTCATGTGGGCATACCTGATTCGTTTTTCAGCCGTGGCCTTGCAAAGCGTGCAAGCCGGTTATGCCCGAGTGCCAGCCAGTTTGGACGATTCAGCCCGGCTGTTGGGCGTTGGCGCGTGGGGCTTGTTTGCCCGGGTGCACTGGCCGCTGCTCAAACGCCCCGTGTTGGCCGGTGCCTTGCTCGTGTTTGTTGACGTGATGAAAGAGCTTCCGGCGACCCTTGTGCTGCGCCCGTTCAACACCGACACCCTGGCGGTCATGGCCTACCAACTTGCCCGAGACGAGCGCCTCTCTGAGGCTGCGCTGCCCAGTCTGGCCATTGTTTTGGTGGGTTTGGGGCCGGTTTGGCTGCTGAGTCGCGCGCTGCGGCAATGAACTAAAAGGACTTGCGCAAAACCGCCCCAGCCGCGTTGCAGCCCCTAGCCCGCGTATTTCACCGTGACGGCATCCAGCGCACGCCGCAGCGGGATGCAGCGGCGTGCCGCATGGCGCGTCAGGGGCTCAATGCCCCTGCAAGGCAGGCGGTGCGGCGCTGCGCCCGCTGCGGGGATGCGATGGTGCCGAGTGTTTTTGCGACGGTACAAATTGGATTTGATAGAAATGACCACGTTTGCCTCGACAAAACGCCGCAAAAACACGTTCACGGTGAAATATGCGGGCTAGCCGTGCGGTTCGCACTGTCGTCGTCGCTGCGCCTTGCTGGGACAATTTTGCGTACGTCCTAGTGAATTTGATTCATTTTTGATAGCAACAAGCCCAATGAATCCGGTGACCAGAGTCGCATTTGGCATAAAAAAAGGCCCCATGGCATCGCTGGGGCCTTTTTTTGGCATTGAGCCAGTTACAACATCATCGTCGACACGGTTCGGGTGTTGAGGTAGCCCTCCAGCGCCTCGAATCCACCTTCGGTGCCGTAGCCGGAGTCTTTCATGCCGCCAAAGGGCATTTCGGGCACGGCCATGGCGGGCTGGTTGATCCAGAGCATGCCGGCTTGCATTTGCTGGGCGAGTTGGTGTTGGTGCTTGAGGCTCTTGGTGAAGGCGTAGCTGGCCAGACCAAACGAGAGGCGGTTCGCCTCTGAGATGGCCTCGTCCATGGTGTCAAACGCGCGAATGGCTGCGACGGGGCCAAAGGGCTCGTCGTTGAACACACTGGCGTCCAGCGGCACGTTGTTGAGCACAGTTGGCGGGAAATAGTTGCCTGCACCGGCGGGGCGGTCACCGCCTGCGACCACTTCGACCCCGCGTGCGCGCGCATCCGCCATGAGCTTGACCATGGCGTCCACGCGGCGCGGGTTGGCCATGGGCCCCATGGTGGTGCCAGCGGTTAAGCCGTCTCCGACGGTGATTTTTTGAGTCAAGGCGTGCATGCCTGCCACAAACTCGGCCTGCACACTGCGGTGAACCAAAAAGCGCGTCGGCGAAATGCAGACTTGGCCCGCGTTGCGAAACTTGGCTGCCCCAGCCGCTTTGACCGCCAACGCGACATCGGCATCTTCGCAAACCACCACTGGCGCGTGGCCGCCGAGCTCCATCGTGATGCGCTTCATGTGTTGACCCGCCATCGCGGCCAGCATTTTGCCAACCGGTGTTGAGCCAGTGAAGCTGATTTTGCGCACGATGGGGTGAGCAATCAAGTAGCTCGAAATATCGGCTGGAATGCCATACACCAGGCCCACAACGCCAGCCGGAACGCCCGCATCGACGAAGCAGCGCACCAGCGCGGCGGGTGAGGCGGGTGTTTCTTCGGGTGCTTTGATGATGATGCTGCACCCGGTGGCTAAAGCCGCACCGAGTTTGCGAACGATTTGGTTGATCGGAAAGTTCCATGGCGTGAATGCCGCGACCACGCCGACGGGCTGCTTCAGCACTTGCTGTTGCTGGTTGACGTGGCGGGGCGACACGATGCGCCCAGCGATGCGGCGACCGTCCTCGGCCAAATAGTCCAGCGTGTCGGCGCCCGACATGACTTCAACCCGGGCCTCGGCCAGTGGTTTGCCTTGCTCCATGGTCAGCAGCGTGGCGATGGGCTCGACGCGCTCGCGGAGGAGTTGGGCCGCCGCGCGCATGAGGCGAGCGCGCTCGACGGCTGGGGTGTCGCGCCACAGCTCAAAGCCTTTTTGGGCGGCGGCCAAGGCGGCGTCGAGGTCGGCGGTGGTGGCGCGCGACACGCGGCCAATTTCGCTACCAGTTGCAGGGTTGACCACGGACAGCGATGCCGCATCGCCCGCTTCGCGCCACTCGTTGTTGATCATCAGCAAGGTGTCTTGGTAGCTCATGGTGGCCTTTGTTACAGAAATTGTGTGGGGGGTTGGTACCACCAGCAGGAATCGAACCTGCATCTAGCGCTTAGGAGGCACTCGTTCTATCCATTGAACTATGGCGGCAAAGAGTGGTGCGCTTAAGGCAGGACACCACTGCGCATTTTAGGCCGACGAGGGTGGTTTTGCTTGCGGCTATTTGCTGAGCAACTTCATCGCACCCTCAAGACCCGACAGCGTTAACGGGAACATGCGTTGGTTAACCAGTTGCTGCACGATGCTGATGCTTTGCCGATACTCCCACACGCCTTGGGGCTCGGGGTTGATCCAGGCGAATTTCGGAAAGGCTTGGGTGAGGCGCTGCATCCAGACGCTACCGGCCTCTTCGTTGTTGTACTCCACGCTGCCGCCAGGTTGCAAAATCTCGTACGGGCTCATGGTCGCGTCGCCAACAAAAATCAGCTTGTAGTCTTTGTTGTATTTGCGAATGATGTCTTGGGTCGGGAATTTTTCGCTGAACCGGCGTCGGTTGTTCTTCCACATGTAGTCGTAGACACAGTTGTGAAAGTAAAAAAACTCAATCGTCTTGAACTCGGTCTTGGCTGCGCTGAACAGTTCTTCGACTCGTTTGATGTGTTCGTCCATGGTGCCACCCACGTCCATGAGCAGCAGCACTTTGACCTTGTTGTGGCGCTCGGGCACCATTTTGATGTCGAGGTAGCCTGCGTTGGCGGCGGTTGAGCGGATGGTGTCGTCCAAATCGAGCTCGTCGGGCGTGCCCTCGCGGGCGAATTTGCGCAGCCGCCGCAACGCCACTTTGATGTTGCGGGTGCCGAGCTCTTGGGTGTCGTCGTAGTCGCGGTAGGCGCGTTGGTCCCATACCTTGACGGCGCTTTTGTTGCGGCTACCCGCTTGTCCGATGCGAATGCCTTGTGGGTTGAAACCATTGGCCCCAAATGGCGAGGTGCCGCCTGTGCCGATCATGCGGTTGCCGCCTTCGTGGCGCTCTTTTTGCTCTTCGAAGCGCTTTTTCAACGTCTCCATCAGCTCGTCCCAGCCCATGGCCTCAATCTTGGCCTTCTCTTCGGGGCTGAGTTGCAGCTCAAGATTCTTGCGCAACCACTCCAGCGGTACGTCTTGGCTGAAGTCGGCCACCATCTCGACGCCCTTGAAATACGCGGCAAAAGCGCGGTCAAACTTGTCAAAGTGCTTTTCGTCTTTGACCAAGGCGGTGCGGCTCAAGTAGTAAAAGTCGTCTATTTTGTAGCCGTCTTCGCTGGCGGGGCCCACCACGCCTGCCTTGAGTGCTTCGAGTAGGCTCAAATACTCTTTGACAGAAACGGGCAGTTTGGCGCTTCGCAGGGTGTAGAAAAAATCAGTCAGCATGGGGCTGTTCAGGTTGGAATGTTCATTGTCATGACGCGTTCAATGCCGTCGATTTCACCGGTGTACGTGAACCCAAATCGCTCGTACAGCGGCCCCGGGTTGCCCTCGTGCGGCCCGTGGCTGAGTCGCAGTTGCGCAAGCAATGGCCTGCGCTGAGCCATTTTTACCAGCTCTTGCAGCGCCAGTTGCCCAATGCCCTGGCCTTGGTATTTAAATGCCACCATCAAGCGCCAAAGGTACAACGCGTCAGGGGCCTCGCCTGCCTGCTTGGAAAGGTCGGGGTTCAGACTGGGGTCGATCACCAACATCATGCCAACGGGCTCGCTGCCATTCATGATCGCGATGAGCTGCGAATACGGGCATTTGATGTGATTCGTGATTGACACGCCGTTGAGCGCGACAAAGCGGGTCGAGCCGGCGCCCGCGTCTAATCGGGCCAATTGGTTGGCGGACTCGGCATCAAGCTCGGCAAACGGCACAAAACGCAGATCAAGGGTGGCGCGGGGCTTGGCGCCACTGCTTAGCCGTGCAACCAGCTTGGCTTTGGCATCTGGCCAGTCGCTGGCCGGCATGCCATAAATCACGGTATCGCGCACCGTGCCGTCGCGCCGCATGCCTTGCATTCGCAAAACAGCTTCGCGCGTGGCGCCGAGACGCTCAATCGCGCGCTGCGAGCGGTGGTTAAAGATGTCCGTACGCCAGCCCACCAGTTCAGCACCCAACTCATCAAACGCGTGAGACATCAACAGCAATTTGCTGCTGGTGTTGAGGTTTGAGCGCTGCATCGACTTGGCGTACCAGGTGTAGCCAATCTCAAGTCGACCGCACTCGGGCAGCAAGTCGTGGTAGCTCGTGCTGCCCAACACGCGGCCGGTTGCCTCTTCGATGACGGCAAAAGGCACGCGCTTTTTCTCGGCATGCATGGTCAACGCCGACTGAATATAGGCAGCGGTGTTCTGTGGCTCGGGTACGCTGGTGACCCGCAAATTCCACAGCTCACCGTCAGCCGCCGCCGCCCGCAGACCGTTCTCGTGGGTCATGCCCAGTGGCTCTAGGCGAAAGCCATGTCCGCTGAGGGTGGGGCGGTCAAAGTAGCGCTCAGGGTGATTCACACGACTCCTAAATAAATAGCAACAGACTCAATAGATCCGGTGACCAAAGGCGAATTTATCGTAAAAAAATCGGAAAACAAGCCGTTTCAGCGCCCACGCGAGTTCATGAACACCAGCTTCTCAAACAAGCTCACGTCTTGCTCGTTTTTGAGCAGCGCGCCGACCATCGGCGGGATCGACACTTTGTTGTCGCCAGACTGCAAAACTTCGGCACCAATGTCCTCGGCCAGCAGCAGCTTGAGCCAATCCACCAGCTCCGACGTGCTGGGTTTCTTTTTGATGCCCGGCAAGTCGCGGACTTGGTAAAAGCTTTTGAGTGCGGCGGCCAACAGTTCGCGTTTGAGGCCTGGAAAATGCACCTCAACAATGCGCTGCATGGTCTCCACATCGGGGAACTTGATGTAGTGGAAAAAGCAGCGGCGCAAAAACGCGTCAGGTAGCTCTTTTTCGTTGTTTGAGGTGATGAACACCACCGGGCGGTGTTTGGCGCGAATCATTTCGCGGGTTTCGTAGCAATAAAACTCCATGCGGTCGAGCTCGCGCAGCAAGTCGTTGGGGAATTCAATGTCGGCTTTGTCGATTTCGTCAATCAAGAGTGCGACCGGCTCGTCAGCCGTGAACGCTTGCCACAACACGCCCTTGACGATGTAGTTGTGGATGTTTTTGACCCGCTCGCCGCCGTCAATGTCGGAGAGCTGGCTGTCACGCAAACGGCTAACCGCGTCGTACTCGTACAAGCCTTGCTGTGCCTTGGTTGTGCTTTTGACGTGCCACTGCAGCAAGGGCAGCTTGAGCGCCTGCGCCACCTCTTCAGCCAGCATGGTTTTGCCGGTGCCGGGCTCGCCTTTGATGAGCAATGGGCGACGCAGTGTGATCGACGCATTGACGGCCATCATCAAGTCTTGTGTGGCCACGTAATTGGCAGAACCTTGGAATTTCATGTGTTGGCGCTTTCGACGCAATTGCTAGGGGTTGCCCCCGATATAATGAGAGGTTATCTGGTCAGTCAACGCTTAGCTTAAGACTTTTGGTGAGCGGCTGATCCATCGATTATTCAAATTGTGCGCTGAAATGAACCTGCCCTCGCTCCTGCAATCCTTGGCCGCTGTCGCTGTGGTGACCGCGTCTGCTCTTGCTGCCTCACCAGCGTTTTCGCAGGCTGCCGCTGCCAAAGAAGGCAGCGCCGCCGCAGGCAAAGCCAAGGCAGCGTTGTGCATTGGCTGCCACGGCATTGTGGGTTACCAAGCCAGCTTTCCTGAGATTTACAAGGTGCCAAAAATCTCGGGTCAAAGCGCCAAATACATCGTCAGCGCCCTGAACGCTTACAAAGCAGGCGAGCGCAAGCACCCGACCATGGGCGCGATTGCGACACCGATGACCGAGCAAGACATGCTGGATTACGCAGCTTTTTACTCAACTCACGGTGCAGATGCAGCGCGCAACTCCCCCGCTGCAGCGCCCGCGCCGAGTGCAGCGGTTGATGCCCTGATTAAAAAAGGTGCTTGCGTGAGCTGTCACGGTGACAACTTCAACAAGCCCAATGCCGACAACGTGCCCAAATTGGCCGGTCAGCACGCGGACTATTTGACGGTCGCGCTCAAGGCTTACAAAACCGAAAACAACGCCAAAGTGGGCCGCGCCAATGCGGTGATGAGTGGCTTTGCCAAGCAGTACACCAATGCGGAGTTGAAGCAAATCGCAGCTTATATTGCTTCGCTGGACTCCGATTTGAAGGTCGTACCACAAAGCAAGTTTCGTTAAGGGTTAAGACGGACGCAAAACCGCCCCAGCGGCGTTGCAGCTCCTAGCCGTGCTGTTCGCACCGTCTTCGTCGCTGCGCCTTGCTGGGACAAGGTTGCTTCAGTCCTAAAGGTGTCCTCACTGCGAAAAAGCCGATGCATGCATTGGATTTTTTATGGGCAGTCGGGTTGGGAAAGTACTATCATATTGATAGCATCAAACCCAATGAATCCCGAGACCAAGGGTGTACTTGACCCAAAATTCAGGTCAAAACACCCGAAAAGCAGCTCTGGAGGCCTCAATGGTCTGCGCAATGTCGTCATCGGTGTGTGCGGCGCTGACAAAACCGGCCTCGTACAGCGCTGGAGCGAGATACTGGCCGCTAGACAGCATCGAGTGATAGAAACGATTGAATCGCTCGTTGCTGGTCTGCATCACGCGTGCGTAGTTTTGCGGGCGCTCGTCAAAGAAGAAGAATCCGAACATCCCGCCTTCGCTGTCGGTACAAAACGGCACACCAGCCGCGTCGGCCTCGGTTTGTAACCCCGCGCACAGGGCTCGGGTTTTAGCGGCAAGAGCTTCAAAAAAGCCGGGCTTCTGGATCTCTAATAAGGTGGCCAGTCCGCACGCGGTCGCGACGGGGTTGCCGCTCAACGTGCCCGCTTGATAAACGCCGCCGAGTGGCGCCAGTTTTTCCATCACCTCGCGCGGGCCCCCAAATGCGGCCAATGGCATGCCGCCGCCGATGACTTTACCCATGGCGGTGATATCCGGACGAACACCCATGACGGCCTGCGCGCCGCCGAGCGCCACCCGAAAACCGCTCATCACCTCGTCAAAAACCAGGAGCGCGCCGTGTTGTGAGCAAAGCTCGCGGCATCGTTTGGCAAACTCGGCGCTGGCGCGCACGAAGTTCATGTTGCCTGCAATGGGCTCAATCATCAAGCAGGCGATCTGGTCGCCGTCCGAGGCAAACGCGGCTTCGAGTTGCGCGATGTTGTTGTATTCCAGCACGATGGTGTGTTGAACCACTTCAGGCGGCACTCCGGCGCTCGTGGGGTGGCCAAATGTGGCTAAACCCGAGCCCGCTTTGACCAATAGCGCGTCGGTGTGGCCGTGGTAGCAGCCCTCAAACTTGATGATTTTGCTTCGGCCCGTGTGCCCCCGCGCGAGCCGGATGGCGCTCATCGCAGCTTCAGTGCCCGAGCTCACCAGACGAACCATGTCCATGCTGGGGACAAGCTTCAATATCGCCTCGGCCAGCTCGACTTCGCGCAAGGTGGGCGCGCCAAAACTGAAGCCTTCCAACAACGCGCTTTGAACGGCGGCCACAACGTTCGGATTGCCATGTCCCAAAATCATGGGCCCCCATGAGCCGATGTAGTCGGTGTAGCGGGTTCCCTCGGCATCCCAAAAGTAGGCGCCAGCCGCTTTCGCGACAAACCGCGGCGTGCCGCCAACAGCCTTGAAGGCTCGCACGGGCGAGTTGACCCCGCCGGGGATGCTGCGCTTGGCGCGCTCGAAAAGTGCTTCGTTTGAGTTCATGGTGTGCATATATTGGAAGTGAATTGGGTTTGTTGTTAGCGCAGTCAGTGCGTTTGAGTGTTGCCGCTCGGGCCTTGCAGCCAAAGTCGGGTGCTTGGCGGGTCGATTTCGGGCTCGATTGAGTCGCTTGAAAGAGCGGTCTCATCCGCCTGCGCCCAAAACATGCGGTTAGGGATTGCTGCCCCCATGCCGGGCACGTGCCCGTTTGCCAAGCAGGCCTGCAAGTAGCTCAAGCTCTCAAGAGCTGCCTCCACCGGCTCCATGCCAGTGGCCAGGCTGCCGGCCAACGCTGCACTCAGGGTATCCAATGAGCCAATGAAATACGCATCAAGTCGCAAATGGGCAACCGAGACAAGCTCTTGCTCTGGCGTGGCCAATACATTGAGCACGTGGTCCGACCGCACATCTGGCACGCCGGTGACCAAAACGAAGGCGCAGCCATGGGCTGCCGCAACGCCGGCCATGTCGCGAGGTCGGGGTGGCCGCTCGTGCGACCAATCTTCAAGCAGCCATCGCCACAACTGGTTGTAGTTTGCAACCAGCACGGTGGTTAGCGGCAACACTGACTCCGCAAGTGCGTTCAAGTAGGCTTCAATTTCATCGGGATCGCACCAAGTCAAGTCGGGGATCGACGTGACAACGGGGATATCGTCGAACTCAACCAAGATTTCGGCCACGGTTTGCAAGCCCGCCACTGATCCAGCAAAACCCACGCGAATGGCCGCGATATCCAAGTCTTGGCCAACGGCCTGTGCTTGGTCGGCAATGACCTGCGCGTCTAGTGCGTGGTGGTCATGGATTCGGTTGGTATCTCGCACCCATACACCGGTCACGACCGGGCAGGCATGCGCGCCAACGCAGGCCATCGCCACAACATCGGCGCCCAAGCCGCCCGCGCCGGTGGGGTCGTTGGCATTGAACACCAGCACGTTGGGTGTGGCTTCGTCCGTGTCTGCAACGGGGTCGGTGTCGAGGGACTTGGTCAATTCGGTGGCAAAGTGGCGCGCGATGCACGCAAGAAACTAGGGAGAACCATGAGGATTGAATCGGCTCTTGGCTCGCGGGTTTGCACCCCAAATACTAAGATACCGACAGATACAATCATTGCATTCTATTTAAAGGCTAGGTAAGCTGTGGTGAACGCAAAAACTTGGATGTGTCTGATTTGCGGTTGGATCTATGATGAGGCCGCAGGCGCACCTGATCATGGCTTGACCGCTGGTGTGGCTTGGGGCGACGTCCCCATGAATTGGACTTGTCCCGAGTGCGGTGCCCGCAAAGAAGATTTTGAAATGGTGCAGATTTGATCGATTCGCTCGTCACCCTTAACGCTTGCCACGGCGTCCTTGCGTCGCAAGAGTTGGCGGTCGTGCGGTCGCGGCAAGGAGGTCAGGCGTGAGTTCAGGCATGAAGGTGCTGGTCATCGATGACAGCAACACGATCCGCCGCAGCGCGGAGATTTTTCTCAAGCAAGGTCAGCACGAGGTTGTGCTCGCCGAAGATGGCTACGACGCATTGGCCAAGGTCAATGACTACCAGCCCGATCTGATTTTTTGCGACATTCTGATGCCTCGCTTGGATGGGTACCAGACTTGCGCGATCATCAAACGCAACCCGCGCTACGCGAGTACGCCCGTTGTGATGCTGTCATCCAAAGACGGTGTTTTTGACAAAGCACGGGGCCGAATGGTGGGGTCACAGGAATACCTCACCAAGCCATTCACAAAAGACCAATTGCTCGCCGCAGTCGCGCAATTTGGACAAGCCAACACTGGGAGCTGATCATGGCCATACAAAAGATCCTCGTCGTCGACGATTCAAAAACCGAGGCGATGTTCCTCACTGATTTGCTGAGCAAAAACGGCTTCACGGTGCGAACCGCTGAGAACGCCGACGATGCATTTCGCAAGCTCGCCGAGGACAAACCTGACTTGATTTTGATGGACGTGGTGATGCCTGGCCAAAACGGGTTTCAAGTGACCCGCGCGGTTAGCCGCGATCCGGCATACGCCAATATCCCAATCATCATGTGCACCAGCAAGAACCAGGAAACCGATCGAGTCTGGGGCATGCGCCAAGGCGCACGCGACTACATCACCAAGCCGGTGAATGCAGAAGAGTTGTTGTCCAAGATCAAAGCGCTCGCTTGATCTGGCGCGCCTTCAGCGACATCGACTTTAAACAACACACACCGACCTAGCAGATGGCAAATCGACAAGCACTGCGTGATCTTCAAGAACGCTTGGCTGAGCGTCTCAAACTTGCTCGCGCCCAAGGCGTGGTCGAGTCTTGGCTGGCCGTTGAGTCAGCGGGCGTTCGATACTTGATGCCACTGGCGCAGGCAGGCGAGATTTTTCCGTTTGCCGCTCCACAGCATGTCCCTTACACCGCGCCTTGGTTCTTAGGGGTTGCTAATTTGCGTGGCGGCTTGTTTGGCGTCGTCGATTTGGCGGGTTTCATTGGAAACACGGCACGCAGCCAACCAACTGATCTGCGTCGAGCCGAAGCTCGCATGGTGGCGTTTAATCCGGCGCTTGAGAGCAATTGCGCACTCGTGATTGATCGGCTCTTGGGCTTGAGAAGCCGTCCCGCGTTTGCTTCGGTCGACGCGCCAGAGATTGATGCCCCTGAGTGGCAGGGCCAAAAAATGACCGATACCGATGGCAACATCTGGATTGAGTTGAATCTTCAGCGACTCGCGCAGTCGCCCCGCTTTCTGACCGTTGGAATCTAAGGTAGTCGCATGGCCTTCATTGACACTCTAAAAAACGCTTTCGCCAAAAAAACAGCCGATGGGGCTGAATCGAGAGTACCGATGTTTGACGATGCCGATCCCGGCGAAAACCGCCTAAACGAGGGAGGCGAAGGTCGAGACCAGTTTGCGCAAAGTCGGATGGCCGAGAGCGCCGTTAAAACTCAGATCGTACCGCTCAAAGACGGGTTGGTTCGCATACCAGTCTTGGGCGTCAACACGGTTGGTCGGCATCAGCGCGCACTGGGTCTTATGTTCGGCGCCAGCCTCTTGTTGTTGTTGGCCGTTGCAGCCTACGCGCTGATTCAAACCGGTCGAGTTGCGTCCCAAGTGGGTGCGTCTGGCCAAGCTCTGATGCAATCGCAACGTCTGGCGAAGTCGGTGTCGCAGGCGCTGATTGGTAGCCCTCAGGCCTTCCCCGAAGTGCGTGAAAGCGCTGACGTGTTGGCCAAGAGTGCTCGCGGTTTGGCCGCGGGCGATGATTCGCTTGGCTTGTCGGCGGTTGGTGACCAATACTCGGGCGACTTTGAAAAGATCACGCCGCTGGTTGACCGAGCAGCAAAAAATGCTGAGACCGTGATGTCGCAGCAAAAGATTTTGACTCAGGTTGGCGCGGCGCTTCGCACTATCAACCGCCAGTCATCCGATTTGCTCGAAATCGCCGAGACGGTGTCCTCGCTGAAGCTTCAGCAAAATGCGTCACCCGGCGAGATTGCCGCTTCTGGTCAGTTGGTGATGTTGACCCAGCGCATCGGTAAGTCGGCAAACGAGTTCTTGACGATGGAGGGTGTGAGCCCAGAGGCGGTGTTTTTGCTCGGCAAAGACTTGAACTCTTTCAAAGAAATTGCCCAGGGTCTTTTGGACGGAAGCCCAGAACTGCGTTTGCCCGGTGCCAAGGATGCTCAAACGAAAGAACGCTTGGGCGCGCTGCTGAAGCTCTATGAACAGACTCGGGCACAAGCCGGCGCAATTTTGAGTAACTTGCAGGGCTTGGTGTCCGCGCGTGAAGCGCAGTCTGCGATCATTGCTGACAGCGAGCCACTGCGTCGTCAGTTGCAAGAGGTTCAATCGGGTCTTGAAGGCCAGACCGGCATCGGTGTGTTGCCCGCCGCAGCCATGGCGCTTTTTGGGCTGCTCGCTTTGTTTTTTGCTGGCGGTTTGGCTTATGTTCAGCTGCAGGATAGCAAGGGTCGCCAAGGGCGTGCAGAGTCGCAGCGTCAAGATGCTGAGCGCTTGCAACAAGAGAGCAAGCGTGTCAACGATGCCAACCAAGCCGCAATTTTGCGCTTGATGAACGAGTTGCAAAGCGTGGCTGAGGGAGACTTGACCCAAGAAGCAACCGTGACCGAAGACATCACCGGTGCCATTGCCGACTCGGTGAATTACACGGTGGAGGAGCTGCGATCTCTCGTAGGTAACGTTCAAAACACGGCTACCCGGGTTGCTCAAACGACCGCCCGTGTGGAGGGAACATCAACTGAGCTGTTGGCAGCGTCAACCGAGCAGCTGCGCGAAATTCGCGAAACTGGTCAGTCAGTATTGGACATGGCTTCTCGAATCAACGGCGTTTCAACACAGGCGCAAGAGTCAGCTTCTGTGGCACGTCAGTCATTGCAAGCCGCAGAGTCGGGTTTGGCTGCGGTGCAAAACGCCATTGGTGGTATGAATTCGATTCGTGATCAGATTCAAGAGACATCGAAACGCATCAAGCGCCTTGGCGAGTCATCGCAAGAAATTGGTGAGATCACTGAGCTGATCTCGGACATCACCGAGCAAACCAACGTTTTGGCATTGAACGCCGCCATTCAGGCTGCGTCAGCCGGCGACGCGGGTCGAGGCTTCTCGGTCGTGGCCGAAGAGGTCCAGCGACTTGCTGAACGGTCTGCCGATGCAACCCGTCAGATTTCGGCACTGGTGAAAGCCATTCAGACCGACACCCAAGACGCGGTGGCCGCAATGGAGCGATCAACGCAGGGCGTGGTCGAGGGCGCGAAGCTGTCTGATAACGCTGGTACCGCGCTCACCGAAATTGATCAAGTGTCACGTCGGCTGGCTGATCTGATTCAGCAAATTTCTAACTCGGCGTCTCGCGAAGCCCAGTCCGCGAATGAAGTTGCAAACAACATTCAGCACATTTTTGCGGTGACAGAGCAAACCGGCGAAGGTACACGCTCGACAGCCCAGCAAGTGCGCGAACTGTCGCGCATGGCGGAAGAATTGCGACAGTCTGTTTCTCGATTCAAGATTGCCTGATATCGCATCCTTGCTCCGCGCATTCGAGCAGGTGCTCAGCACCCACTTGATGCCGGGGCAACCCACGCGCTTTGGATATGCGCATGATTCAAACGGTCGGTGCCATGGCTTTTGAAACCCCCAATCCTGATGCCAGCGAAGTCGATCTCGCTGTCAATGACCTCGGCCCGCTCGCGTGGGTGCTGGATGAACTTCGCAAATCACTCGATGCTGCGACCAAGGCCATCAAGCGATTTGTGCGTGACGCCGACGCTGCGCGCGGGTCAGACCTTGCGACCATCGACACCAGCGCTTTGCGAATTGCGCGCCAGCAAGTTCACTCCAGTGTCGGGGCGCTCGATATGGTTGGTCTCAATGGGCCGGCCGCTGTTTTGCGGGCGATGGAGCTTGCCGTTCAAAAATTTGTTCAGCAGCCTGAAAAATGCAATGAAGAAGCGGCGCTCAAGGTTGAGCGAGCCAGTTTTGCGCTGATTCAATATTTGGAAGCCATAGTTGCGGGCAAGTCACTGTCGGCCGTGTCACTGTTTCCTCAGTTCAAGCCGGTGCAGGAAATGTTGGGTGTCGAGCGGATCCATCCTGCCGACCTGTGGGAATTTGATTTCCGCGAGATGCAACCCAAATTTGAACTGCAGGCTGCTGCGATGCTGCCCAGTGTTGGCTTGCGCTCAGAACTCGACAAATGTGTGTTGCAAATCGTCAAAAGCAATGACATGCAAGCTGCCTTGACGCTACGCGATCGGTTTTCAAGCCTGCACGCGGGCGGGGATGATTCGGTTAAGACGCTTTGGGCCGTCACGGCGGCCTTGTTTGAAGCCTTAGGCCAAGGTTTGTTGCCTGCCGATTTGTACGTTAAGCGCATGCCCTCGCGAATATTGGGGCAATACAACATGATCGCCAAAGGCGAGTCCGCGTCGACCGATGTGTTGCTGCGCGACTTGCTGTTTTTTTGCGCTCAAGCCGCACCCAAAAATGTGGCTGATTGCCCAATACTGACAGCAGTTCGCGCGGGTTATCGGTTGTCACGATTTCGCCCGGTTGATTATGTTGTCGGGCAGTTTGGCAGCTTCGACCCAGCCGTGTTATCTCAGGCTCGTAAACGCATTTCTGGTGCAAAGGATTTGTGGTCGACTTTGGCGGGCGGTGAGACGAGCAAAGCAAAGGCAACTGCGGATCAGTTCAGTTTGGTTGCTGACTCGTTGGTTAAACTGCACCCGGCCAGCCAGGCTCTTGCCGATGCGTTGATGCGGGCAATCGAGCCGTCGACATCGAGTGCACGGGCGCCGTCGGCTGAGCTTGCGATGGAAGTCGCCACCGCGGTTTTGTATTTGGAGGCGGCGTTCGAGGATTTGGATCCTAACGATCCTGAACTGGTCTCGCGAACCCAGCGCCTCGCACATCGCCTAGAGAGCGTTCGCGCGGGAGGCGCGAACGAGCCCCTAGAGCGATGGATTGAAGAGTTGTATCGGCGAGTGAGTGATCGCCAAACCATGGGAAGTGTGGTGGGCGAGTTGCGTGTGTCGCTAAGCGAGTTAGAGCGCTCGTTGGATCAGTTCTTTCGCGATCCAACAAACAAACAGGTTTTGCGACCCGTTCCAGACCAATTGGCCCAAATGCGTGGCGTTTTGACCGTGCTGGGTCTCAGCGACGCATCTCAAGCGGTGATCCGCATGCGCAGCGTCATTGAGGAGATGTTAGTCACGGGCATCGACCCACAACGCGCCCGCGAGGCGGGTACTTTCGACAAGCTCGGCAACAACCTGGGTGCATTGGGTTTCCTAATTGACATGCTCGGTTACCAACCCGCATTTGCGAAAAAACTCTTTACTTATGACGCGGTTACAGGTGAGCTTCGGCCGTTGATGGGTCGCAGTGAGCCGCGTGTTTTGGCAAGCGATGCCATGTCGTTTGGTCCGGATATCGTCGTGAAAGTCGCTGCGCCTGAGAGCGCAAGCGCCCCGGTGATCAATGCAGGTGCTTCAGGCGGCGGACATGTGTCCATTTCCCCCGCGGTTTTGGCCGCCAGCGCCGCTCTGGCCAGTCAAGCAGGCAAACTCAATGCGCCCTCACACCTGGCGCCTGCAGCGGGTGTGGCAGCTTCACCGCCACCAGCTGACGATTTCGGCGATGACGACATTCGAGAAATCTTCCTTGAGGAAGCTCGCGAAGTGGTTCAAACCGGTGGAGAAGCGCTGGATGCCCTCGAGGGGGATCCGAGCAATTTGGCTGATCAAACAACGCTTCGCCGTGCATTTCACACGCTCAAAGGCAGCTCGCGCATGGTAGGGTTGAACGAGTTTGGTGAAGCGGGTTGGGCGATGGAGCAAGTCTTCAACGCTTGGCTTGCTGAGCAAAAGCCAGTAAGCGCTGATTTGATGAAGCTGTCGCGCAACGCGATGGCGCATTTTGGGCAGTGGGTCGAGGCCATCGAGGCCAACGCGGAAGCTGGTTTTTCGTCGGCACCGGTGCGCGCCAGTGCCGATGCCATGCGAGTGAGCAACCAGCTACTGGCCATACCGGCGGTCGCACGAGTTGCGCCGCCCGTGGCGGTTTTTGAAGCGCCTTTGCCCGTCAGTGTGAGCGTGGAGGCGCAAGCTTCTCCAGCTGAACAACCGCCGAAGCTTGAATCCGAATCGTTGGATTGGATGTTTGAGGCTGAAGCGCAAGTCGAACCTGTCGTTGATGTACCGGTTGCGTTCAACGCGCCCATTGAGCCGACAGTCGCATTTCAGGCCGAAACACTGGCGTTTCAGGTTGAGCCCAATGTCTCATTTCAATCTGAGCAAACCGTTGCGATTGCAAGCTCAATTGCGCCAGTGCTCGCGCCGATGGACGCCGCTCAGGCACCGCTAGATGATTCGAGAGCCCCAAACTTCGAGCCTTTAAGGGACTTCTCGTCGTCTGAGATCGCCAGTCTGGAGGATTTTGAATTGCCGGCGATTGAGCCGGTGTCCTTGGACTTGGATGCGGATTTTGACTTTGACTTGGACTCGGTGAAGCCAACAGTCAATGCGCCGCGTGCAGAATTCACTGCCACGAATTTTGGCGATCCCGAACTCGAATTGGGTGAGGCTGCTGCATTCGACGAAGCGATGTTGGAAGACTTCGTTCTCGATTTGGAGCCAGCAGCTGCGCCTCCGATCGTCGCAGAAATACCCGTAGCACCGATTCATTTCAGTGGTGAGTTGAAGGCGACCGAGCCAATACCTGGTCACGATTCACCCGTAGATTCAGGTGAAATGGATTTGGACGATTTTGTGTTGCTCGCTTCACCCGAGACTCACGAAGCAGAGCCGCCTTCGGCGGCAACGGTCGAGTCGAGCACGCCCGAGTTGAGCGTCCCGATGTTTGGCGCGGCGGTCGCCGCAGTTGGCACAGTGACTGCAGTCACTGCCGCCTTTGATGGCGCTGCCAGTGGGGCGGTCAGCGCGATCGACCCAGCGGTTGGTGAGATTCACGCGACTTCGCTGCCGTCTGCGGACATCGAAATTGATCTTGATGATTTTGTATTGGAGGACTTCTCAGCCCCAGTACTTGCCACCCGTGAGCAAGACGTTGCCATAGTCAACGCATCCGTGGCACCGTCCGAATTGCCAAGCGTTGAGCCCACGTCTGCGTTGATTGCAGAGCAAGCGGTGGCAGTCGAATCGGTTTTGGTGTCAGTGCCGGCACCCGTGGTTGTCGCGGCAGCGCAATTTGCGCCACCGACCAGCGCTTTTGCTGAACCGTTTGATGACCAAATCAAAGTGATTGGGCCGCTGCGAATCAGCATTCCTTTGTACAACGTTTATTTGACTGAGGCAGACGAGTGGTCGCGCAAGCTGCTTGATGAAGTCAGTTTCTGGCAAATCGACTCGGAGTCTCCGATCAGCGACTCCATCGTGACCTGGGCGCACTCGTTGGGTGGCAGCTCGGCGACAGTTGGTTTTGTAGCCCTATCGGATGTTGCTCGAGCGTTTGAACACGCGCTGCAGCGTGGGCAGCGTGCAGGAATCGAAGAGGTTCATGGCTATTCGATTTTGTTTGTTGATGCCGCCAACGAGGTGCGACGCTTGCTTCATCAATTCGCTGCGGGTTTCCTGAAGGAGCCGCGTGCTGATTTGATTGAGCGGCTGAAGGCTTTCGAGCCGACGACTGAATTGGCAACATCATCCGCCCGTGGAGCGCTAGATGTTGATTTTGCAGATGAGTTGACAGACTCGACCTTCACTGACTCGGCGATGGGCGCGCTTGAAGCATTTGAGTTGACGGATGAGCCAACCGCGCCACCCGCAGCATCAGAGGCCGTCGTGGCCGTGCTGCCGACGACCGAAGCGTCACCCGAGACGAACTGGACTGCAACGGCGGATCCGCGAGTCCAAGCAAGTTGGATCGATGTGTCCGATGCCGTTGAGTTGCCAATTGCGCCGATCACCGCTGAGCCTGAACCGCTTGCGATCGTGCCTGAAGCTGCTGCCCAGCCGACATTTGACTCGGGCGGTGTTGTTTCCTCATCTGTGGCCGCTGTCGCCGGCTTGGTGGCCCTTTCTGCTTTAACTGTGTCGACTAAGGCTAAGGCTGAGTCGACGATCGACATCGCGCCGCCTGACGACGACCCACTGATGTTCGATGTCATCGAACCAGTGGCTGTCGTTGCCTCAGCACCCGTGCCAACACACGTTTCGGTAGTCCCACCAGCAGCCTCTCCAATCATCGCGCAGGCTTTCCTCGCTCCGGTTGTTCTGGTTGAACCTGCGCCGTCTACACCGAACCAGCCGCCGGACATCGCTTCATCGCACGCGCCAGTTGTGGTTCAAGACATTGATGACGACATCGATGCGGTCGATGCGGTCGATGCGGATTTGTTTCCGATTTTTGAAGAAGAAGCGCTGGAGCTCATGCCAACGTTGTCGGGCGCGCTGCGCCAATGGCAAGCCCGAAACGACAACATGAGTGCGAAGAACGAGGTGCTTCGCGCCTTGCACACACTCAAGGGCAGCGCTCGGCTCGCCGGTGCCCTCCGAGTGGGCGAGATGTCGCATCGGATGGAGTCCGACATTGAGCGGTTCCAGTCGCCAACTGCCGCCGATATCGAGCCGCTGTTGGGTCAATTCGATGCCATGCAGCACGCGCTCGATGCGTTGCGAAACCGCGATCAAAAAGCGTATGTTGAAGCGGTTACCCCGGCCATTACCGCGACCATGACCCCGGCTGTATCGGCTGTTGTCGGCGCAGCCGCACTCGCGCCTGTCGTCGCATCTGCCGCATTTGCCCCAACGCGCTCGACGGCGCTTCCGGTCATCGCGCGCTCAGCCGCGTCGACTCAGACGGTCCGCGTCAGATCGCAGTTGTTGGATCGCATGCTGAACCAAACCGGCGAGGTCATGATAACTCGCTCTCGTTTGGAGGCTGAGTTGTCTCAGCTGCGCGGCTCACTGGGTGACTTGACCAACAACTTAGAGCGCATGCGCCAGCAACTTCGCGAGATCGAGGTTCAGGCCGAGACGCAAATGCAGTCGCGCCAGCAATTGGCCAAGACCGCTGATGTGTCGTTTGACCCGCTTGAGTTCGACCGATTCACCCGGTTCCAAGAGATTACCCGCTCCATGGCCGAGTCGGTTAATGACGTGGCGACCGTGCAACGCAACATCATGCGGGCAGTTGAATCAACTGAGGATGATTTGATTGCCCAGGCGCGTCAAACTCGCGAGCTGCAACGCGATCTGTTGAAGACCCGAATGGTGGAGTTTGAGGGGATTTCTGAGCGCCTGTACCGAGTCGTTCGCCAGGCTGGCAAAGACACGGGTAAGCAAGTCAAGTTGGACATCATTGGCGGCTCGATTGAGCTGGACCGCGGTGTGCTGGATCGCATGACCCCGGCGTTCGAGCATTTGTTGCGCAATTGCGTGGCGCACGGCATTGAGTCGGCTGAAGTTCGTGCTGCGGCACACAAAGAAGGCTCTGGCGAAATCATCATCACCTTGCACCAAGAGGGCAACGAAGTGGCGGTCGAGTTTGCTGACAATGGCGCGGGCCTGAACATTGCCAAGATCAGGGCAAAAGCAATCGCTCAAAACCTCATCGGTCACGATGCGACCGTTGGCGACGCCGAGGCTGCGGCACTGATCTTCATGCCAGGCTTCACCACAGCTGACCAAGTCAGTGAGTTGGCCGGACGGGGCATTGGGATGGATGTGGTTCGCTCCGAAGTTCAAGCGCTGGGCGGTCGTGTCGAGACCCGAACCACCAGTGGACAAGGCACCACCTTCAAGATGGTTTTGCCACTGACCACTGCCGTGACGCAGGTTGTGATGTTACGCACCGGCAAACTGTCGATCGGGGTGCCGTCTAACGTCGTCGAAGTCGTGCGTCGCGCGACTGCGAAAGAGTTGGAGTTGGCCTACAACACCGGCGTTTACGAGTTTGCTGGCGAGGCGGTGCCGTTTTATTGGTCGGGTGCGTTGCTGCAAAGCTCGCCCCGCAGCACCGAGCACATGGGGCGCTCAACGCCTGTCGTCGTGTTCCGCAGCGCGCAACAACGCGTTGCCATGCACGTGGATGAGGTTTTGGGTAACCAAGAGGTCGTCGTCAAGAACTTGGGTGCTCAGCTTTCCCGTTTGCCGGGCTTGGCTGGCATGTCGGTGCTCGCGTCTGGCGCAGTCGTGCTGATTTACAACCCGGTCGCGTTGGCATCGGTCTATGGTGATCTGGCGCGCACCTTGAGTGCCGACAAAGCGCAACCCGAAGTGCTCGAGGCGCTTGCGCCGCAAGATGCGCCAATCGTTTCGATGGATGCGAGCGATGCCGCAGGGCAAAGTGGACACGGTTTTTCGGTACCCAAACCCACGCGACCCAAGGCCGATGTGCCCTTGGTCATGGTGGTGGACGACTCGATCACGGTGCGTCGCGTCACGCAGCGCCTGTTGGCCCGTGAGGGCTACCGGGTGGTACTGGCTGCCGATGGCTTGCAGGCGCTTGAGAAGTTGCAAGATGAGATTCCGGCCGTGGTGCTCTCAGACATCGAGATGCCGCGCATGGACGGGTTTGATCTGGCGCGAAACATCCGCATGGATAACGACTTTTTCAACATCCCGATCATCATGATCACCTCGCGGATTGCTGAAAAGCACAAGGAACACGCGGCTGAGTTGGGTGTCAATCATTATTTGGGTAAGCCCTACGCTGAAGATGAGTTGCTCAGCTTGGTGAGGCGATATTGCTTTGATGAACAACCCGCCTGATCGAGTGGGTTGGTGTTTGCTATCTTTTCGATAGCAATAGATTCAATAAATCCGGCGACCAAGATCGAATTCGATTGAAATTTTGATCGACATGCCTCTTTGACGTGGTCGATCGGGAGATTTCGCCTGATCCGCCGCATTTGCCGTATTCGTTTGTTGCACCACTTTTGTGACATATTCGTTGTTTCGCTTCATCTTGATGCGCGGCTCTTCTCGAATCTGTTCTCCGCCTGCAACTTCGGTTCGCGCGGCGGGCTCATGGCATTGTCTGCATCGTTAGCGCAGGCGTTGACCAACCCGTTTAGGATTTCTCCATGAACTCAAACACACCAATTCGACCGCTCTACTCACTCGCACGTGCGGCATCCATCGCGTGCGCACTGGCCGCCACCCTTGGCGCATCAAGCGGCACTTGGGCGGCTGATACCGGCTCGAATTCGGCTGAGCCGACGGCGGCAGAGCGGATTGACATTGCTCGCAAGTTCATCGCCGAGAAAAATTGGCGCGCGTCAATCGGTGAGTTGCGATTGGCCGTGCGTGCCGATGTGGCGAGTGCCGACGCACACAACCTGCTGGCCTACAGCTACCGCAAGCAAGCCAAACCTGAGCTGGAGAAGGCATTTGAGCACTATCGCGTTGCGCTCAAACTCGATCCAAACCACAAGGGTGCGCACGAGTACATTGGCGAGGCCTACCTCATGTCAAACAAACCTGCTGACGCTGACAAGCATTTGGTCACGCTGGAGGCCATTTGCGGCAACAAAACCTGCGCTGAGTATCTTGATTTGGCCAACGCGATTGCGGCGCACAAGGCCGGCAAAGCAGTGCCGAACCAGCCCGCATCTGCCGTGAAGTGGTGATTCATCGACCCTGGCGACTGATGGATGCGACGTAGCAATCGCATAAATGGGTTGGTTTGATCGGGTACATTAGGCCCTTTTTACTCATAGCGGTGCGCTTAATGAACTCTCGAGTGGTGGTGATCACGGGTGCTGGCTCGGGTATCGGCGCTGCATTGGCGCAGATCTACGCCGAATCGGGCGCAGAGTTGGCCTTGGCTGATGTTCATGCTGAGCGCTTGCAGCAAGTCGTTGAGGCGCTGCCGCGAGGCACGCATGTGTTGACCCACGCATTCGATGTGGCCGATGAAGCGGCTTGGGGGGTGTTTTCGCAGCGGGTTCGCGCTGAGCTGGGTGGGGCGCATGTCGTCATCAACAACGCCGGTGTCGCCTTAGCTGATACGGTATCGCACATGTCGACGACAGACGCCCAGTGGCTGATGGGCGTCAATTTTTGGGGTGTTTTCCACGGTTCTCGGGTGTTTTTGCCGCAAATGCTGGCAAAGCCCTGCTCAGATAAGCCTTGCATCGTTAACATATCAAGTGTTTTCGCGTTTGTTTCCATGCCGACCCAAAGCGTTTACAACGCCTCCAAAGCCGCAGTTCGAGCATTTTCAGACAGCCTTCGCGAAGAGTTGCGGCCCAGTGGCATCAATGTCTTGTGTGTGCACCCAGGTGGCATTCGCACCCGCATCGCGCAAGACGCGCGCACGGGTGATCTGGCCGGTTTGGCGATTGACCCACACGCGTTTGCTGCTCAATTTGAGCGTGGCGCGCGCAACACCCCTCAAACGGCTGCGAAAATGATCTTCAACGCCGAGCGGCGCGGCAAAACCCGCCTGCTGATTGGGTTTGACGCTAAGCTCGGCGACTGGATCCACCGCTTGTTCCCGGCGCGCTCTTCCAAGTGGTTTTCGAGTTTGATCAGTGCAGTTTCACGTCGGCTGTCCAAATAACGTTTTGAGTCAATGAAACCCGTCATCGATGCCTTTTGGCGCGCGCTTTTGTATTGCCTGCATCCGCGCGTGATCGCCTTGTCGTTTGTGCCCTTGGTTTTGTTGGTGGGGTTGGGTCTGGCTGCGGCTTATTGGGGCTGGGACCCAGCGGTCGAAGCCGTGCGCGATTGGATCGAGACGCAGTCGCTTTTGGCCGGTGCCGTGCGCTGGCTCACCTTTTTGGGCGCGGGTGGCCTGCGTTCGGTCGTCGCGCCGCTGATCGTGGTGGCCATCAGTTTGCCGATTTTGGTGATGATTTGTTTGTTGGCGGTGTCGATGTTCATGACGCCAGCGGTGGTGGCCTTGGTCGCTGAGCGCCGCTTTGTGGATTTGGTGCGCAAACGCGGTGCGGGGTTGATGACGCAAATTGCTTGGGCGTTCGGATCCACTTTGCTGGCTTTGTTGGCTTTGGTGGTGTCGTTGCCGCTGTGGCTGGTCCCGTTGGTCGTGCTGGTGTTACCGCCGCTCATTTGGGGCTGGCTGACCTATCGTGTGCTTGCCTTTGATGCTTTGGCAGACCACGCCTCGAGCGAAGAACGCCGAGCGATTTTGCGCGAGCACCGCACGCCGTTGCTCCTCATGGGCATCTTCACTGGCTATTTGGGCACGGCTCCCGGTGTGATCGGGGTCTCGGGTGCGATGACGATTGCCCTGGCACCCATCGTGTTGCCCTTGGCTCTGTGGATCTACACCTTGGTGTTTGCGTTTTCGTCGGCCTGGTTTGCGCACTACGCCTTGCATGCCCTAGATCTGCGTCGCAAGGCCGAGGCGGCCTCGGGCCCGCCGCCCACGTCCTTCGACTCAACCCGAACTGCGGTCATTGACATCGTCGCCAAACCGCCTGCTAGCGCTCAACCGCTTTTGCCGTCGTGATTTGCGCCATCGATTTCGGCACCTCCAATTCGGCGGTCGCTTGCCCTGTGGCTGGCGGGTCGATGTCGCTTGCCCGTGTCGAGGGAGCGCACGAGCTGCTGCCAACCGCCGTTTTTTATGATGCGGAAGAGAAAACGACGCTTTTTGGGCGCGCCGCGATGGCAGCCTATGTCGCTGGGGCCGATGGTCGTTTGATGCGATCGATGAAGTCGGTGCTCGGCTCCAGCTTGATGGACGGTGAGACCGACATCGGCGGGGGCCGCACTCGCGCATTCAAAGACGTGCTGGCAGATTTTTTGCGCCACCTCAAAACCTCGGCTGAAACCGCAGCCCAAGCGCCAATTGACCGCGCGGTGTTGGGTCGCCCGGTATTCTTTGTCGACGACGACCCGGTGCGCGATGCGAAAGCCCAAGCCACGCTTGCTGCCGTCGCGAAACAAGTTGGCTTCAAAGATGTGAGCTTTCAGTTGGAGCCCATGGCCGCAGCCTACGACTTGGAGCGGTCGTTAAGCGCCGAGACATTGACCTTGATTGCCGACTTTGGCGGAGGCACGTGTGATTTTTCTGTCGTGCGCTTGGGGGGCAAAGGCGCTGGACGACTAGACCGCAAGCGAGACGTGCTGGCTCACCACGGCATTCACGTCGCCGGCACCGACTTTGACCGGCGTGTCTCGCTCAAGGCCATCATGCCCCATCTTGGTGCAGGCTCGCTGACGCCGAGCGGGCGAGAAGTGCCGAGTTCAGCGTACCACGACCTCGCCACTTGGCACTTGATCAACACCCTGTACGCCGCGCCACGTGTACGCGAGCTCCAAGGCATGCGGGCCTTGTATGCGCAGCCATCGCTGCATGCGCGGCTCATGCGAACTTTGCAAGGCCGTTTTGGCCATCAGTTGGCCAGCGCGGCGGAGCAAGCCAAGGTTGACGCCGCTGAAAACGGCGAGGCCAAGGTTGATTTGGCTCACATCGAGCCCAGGCTGAGCGCCGAGCTGGCAGGGCCAACTTTCGCCCGCGCGCTTGAAGCAGACGTTCAGCGCATCGTCGATGCAGCCTTGATTTGTGTCACCAATGCGGGGCTCAAGCCCGAGCAAATCGAGTTGGTCTATTTCACTGGTGGTTCGTCGCGGCTGAGGCTTTTGACCAACCAAATCGCGAGTGCGTTCGAGCAAGCCAAACCCGTCTACGGCGACTCCTTTGCCAGCGTCGCCAAAGGCTTGGGCGTCTACGCGAAAGCGCTGATGGCTGTGTGATTCCAACTCCCATTGAAAACGATAACTTCGTTGCTTCGTCTTGCCGTGCTAAAGCACTGTCTGCGACTTTGCGCCTTGTTCTCGCTTCCAATGGAAATTGGAATACGCGATTTGATCAATTTTTTTGATAGCAGCAAAGTCAATGAAAACCGTGACCAAGTGCTGATTTAGTCCGAAATTTCACCCAAAGTGCTGTTTGTTGACCCGCCACTGCAATTGAAACCCGACGTGTGGATATTGCGCGGGTTTGCGCGGTCGCTTGCCTTGGCTTCGCACTTGGACAGCTTGCTCGCGCAAGCGCCATTGCGCCACCTGACCGTGTCGGCTCTAGCTGGAAAGAAGCCTGCGCAGATGTCGGTTGGCATGAGCAATTGTGGTGCTTTGGGGTGGACCAGCGATGCGACCGGATACCGCTACGTGGCCGTTGACCCGCTGACGCGACACCCGTGGCCCGCCATCCCACTCGAATGGCGCGATGTGGCCAGCCAGGCGGCTCAAAGCGTGGGCTGGTCCGCTTTTGACCCCGACGCCTGCTTGATCAACCACTACATCGCAGGGGCCAGCATGGGTTTGCACCAAGACCGCGACGAAGCCGATCAGTCGCAGCCCATCGTGTCGGTCTCTAAGGGCGCAAGCTGCAAATTCATGATCGGCGGGTTGAAGCGCTCCGACCCCGTTCGGTCAACCCAACTGCACGATGGCGATGTCGTGGTTTGGGGCGGACAGGCGCGCCGGATGTTTCACGGCGTGCGTCAAATGGGTGCTGAACGCTGGAATCTCACGTTTCGCAAAGCCGGTTAAAAATCAAAAAGAATAGCAACAAAACCAATGAATCCGGTGACCAATGGCCAAAAAGTCATGAAAATAGCTTCAAAACGTGCTGTTGGTGGCCCGTGGGTCGGATTGATCGAGCGCGCGGATCACCGAGCGAAGTGAGTTGTCGGGTTTGTCGGCCTGCACGGGGGCGACTTCTTCAGGCTCACGGGGCTTTTCGGCAAACTTGTCGACAAACTCAAGGAACAACCGAGCGCATTCCTCTGGCATCACTAAAAACGTCAGAAAACCACAATCCAAGGTCGCAAATTTGCTGCGCCGAATCAGTTGCGCCAAGGTTTGTTGGTCGCGCAGTTTACAAAAATTGTCAAATTTACCTGCAATCACCAAGGTTGGCACTTGCGATGTTTTGAGAATCACCCGCAGCGCGTTGAGTTGTTCTTGGCTCGTGGGGCGCAGCCTTTTGAGCACCTCGACATTGCAATCGGTCACGGTGCGAAGCACTTGCATTTGCACCGCCTCATATTCAGCCGGCGGCACGCCCGACATTTGCGCCGAGATCTTGTTGGCGAATATTCTGCGACCCCAAGCCGTTCGAACCAACAGGTTTTGAAGAAACCCGTTTGACCAACTGAGGCGCGCGACGGTGATCAGCGGCATGCTTGAGAACGTAGCACTCAAAAACCGCTCGGGGCATTTTCGTTGCAGCGCCGCACCGAGGTGGGCGCCAAACCCGATGCCAACCCAATGAAACTGGTCGATTTTGAGCTCGTGCAGGGCACGCAGCAACATCAACATCATGCCCGACACCCGCTCGGTTTGCGACATTTCGCGGTTGGCGTAGTAGCCGGGCGGGTCAATTAGCAAAACCCGAAAATGTGGGCGAATCCGCGCGGCAAATTCCAAAAAGATGCGGTGATCGGCCATCACCGTAGGCCAGCAAATCACCCATTCAGCAGGGTCACTCGTTTGACCATGCTCGGCGTTGCTGCTGGCATGAGACCCGGAAGTCGCGGACGGGCCCAAGGTGTGGACAACCCACTGGCCCAGCTGGGTTTTGACGGCGATGCTTTGAACGGCGCTCGACATGGTTGATCAGTTCACTGGCCCAAGCGCGCCGATGATGCGCGCACGCCTAAGCGGCCGCACAATCGAGGCCTGTCTTCGTACTCCATCACTGTGCCCATGTCCCTACCCCCATCTATTTGTTTTGGTCTCATCATTATCGGAGATGAAATCCTGTCGGGAAAGCGTGCTGATAAGCATTTGCCCCAAGTCATCGCACTTTTGGCTGAGCGCGGCTTGAGTTTGTCGCATGCCCGGTACGTGGGCGACGAGCCAGATCGCATCACCCAAGTGCTCAGGGAGGCGTTCGCAACAAATGATGTTGTTTTTTGCACGGGCGGTATCGGTGCGACCCCAGACGACCACACCCGCCAGTGCGCAGGAGCCGCTTTAAACCAAGCCATGGTGCTGCATTCAGAAGCAAAGGCCTTGATATTGGAGCGCATGCAAGACATGGCCATTGAACACGGCGTGGCGTTCGAGCCGGACCGCGACGACAACCGCCACCGGCTCAACATGGGCGTTTTCCCTGAAAACGCGCGAATCATCCCGAACCCGTACAACAAAATCGCCGGGTTTTCGTGCGACGGCCCCGGTGGCGGCACGGTCCATTTCGTCCCAGGATTTCCAGTCATGGCCTGGCCAATGGTCGCGCATTGCTTGGACACGTTGTACGCCGAACACTTTCGCATCGGCGCAAACTGCGAGCGCTCGGTCGTGGTGTACGGCACGATGGAGGCCACGCTCACGCCGCTGATGGAGGCCATCGAGCGCGATCACAATGGCATCAAGGTGTTTAGCCTGCCCAGCGTTGATCACCCCGTTCATGGCCGCCACATTGAATTGGGCGTCAAAGGCGATGCGGGTGCGGTCGACGCGGCGTTTGACGCGCTAAAAGCGGGTTTACTCGCTGTGCCCGCGCAGCTTGGCCCCGAAATGGTGCGATGACGAGTATTGCACCAAATTAATGCGTTTCTGTAGGCGATCCGAGAAGTGCCCCCGCCCAAAGCGGTGCATTTTTCGCGTTGGTACACTCGCTGGCGTTTCTGCGCGCGACCGGGTTTTCGCGCCTCGTCAATGGCACAAATCCTGCATACACTGCCGATACCTGAATATTCAACCCCGTCCATTTGGGACACCTTAGGAGCAAGAGATGACCAAGAACGTCGCAGACGTGATGAAAATTGTGAAAGAAAACGACGTCAAGTTCGTCGATTTTCGCTTCACCGACACCCGTGGCAAAGAGCAGCACGTCACCGTGCCCGTGTCGCATTTTGATGAAGACAAATTCATCTCTGGCCATGCGTTTGACGGCTCGTCAATTGCGGGCTGGAAGGGTATCGAAGCCTCAGACATGTTGCTCATGCCAGATCCAAACACGGCCAATATCGACCCGTTTTTCGAAGAAACCACGCTGTTTTTGAGCTGTGACGTGTTGGAGCCAGGTGACGGCAAAGCATACGACCGCGACCCGCGCTCGATCGCCAAGCGCGCCGAGGCCTACCTCAAGGCCAGTGGCTTGGGCGATACGGCCTATTTCGGCCCTGAGCCAGAATTTTTCATCTTTGACGATGTGCGCTGGGGTGCAGACATGTCGGGCAGCTTCGTCAAAATCGACGAGCAAGAAGCGCCATGGAACTCGGGCAAAAAGATGGAAGGCGGCAACAAAGGCCATCGCCCCACCGTCAAAGGCGGCTACTTCCCCGTGCCACCGGTTGACAGCACCCAAGACATGCGCGCCGAGATGAGCCTGGTGCTTGAGCAGCTGGGCATCCCGGTCGAGGTGTTTCACCACGAAGTCGCTGGCGCTGGCCAAAACGAGATTGGCACCCGATTCAGCACCTTGGTGCAGCGCGCCGATTGGACGATTTTGCTTAAATACGTGGTGCACAACGTGGCGCACGCCTACGGCAAAACGGCGACCTTCATGCCCAAACCCATCGTGGGCGACAACGGCAGCGGCATGCACGTTCACCAGTCCATCTGGAAAGACGGCAAAAACCTGTTCGCAGGCGACGGCTATGCCGGTTTGAGCGACTTCGCGCTGTACTACATTGGCGGCATCATCAAGCATGCGCGCGCCTTGAACGCCATCACCAACCCAGGCACCAACAGCTATAAACGCCTGGTTCCTGGCTTTGAGGCGCCGGTCAAACTCGCCTACAGCGCGCGCAACCGCTCCGCTTCGATCCGCATCCCCTATGTGTCAAACCCCAAGGGCCGTCGCATCGAGGCACGATTTCCCGATCCGCTGTGCAACCCGTACTTGGGCTTCTCAGCCCTGATGATGGCTGGTTTGGACGGCGTGGAAAACAAAATCCACCCAGGCGAAGCAGCGACCAAAGATTTGTACCATTTGCCACCTGAGGAAGACGCAAAAATCCCTACCGTTTGCTCAAGCCTCGATCAAGCACTCGACTACTTGGACAAAGGCCGCGGCTTCCTGACCAAAGGCGGCGTGTTCAGCGACTCCATGATCGATGCCTACATCGAACTCAAAATGCAAGAAGTCACGCGTTTCCGCATGACCACGCACCCCATCGAGTTCGACATGTACTACTCGCTTTGATTCATTGGGCTACTGCGCGAGCCGCATGCGTCGTTGCGGTGCTCGCCGGGCATGTCGCCCGTCTGTGCGCCGCGCCTAGCCTGCGACTCGCTCGCTACGCCCACTGAACCAAAGCACTTGGGGTTCCTCGATGATTTGAGGGGACCAAAGCGCCAGTTGGTCATCATAAAAAGCAGCTTCGGCTGCTTTTTTCTTTTACAAATCAAGGGCTTATTTGGTGTATTTGATGTTTTACGCGATACTGTTAAGCCGATTGCTGCGGCAGGTGTGTCGGGTTTGTGAGCATCCCAATGCGCGTTAAGCGCTCAATATTATGAAAAATAGCCCTCTGGTCACCGTGTTTAGTGGATTTGTTGCTACTGTTATGGGAGTAACCGTGGGTGCTTGGGGCTTGGATGCCGCGGCTCAGGAGCGGGTCTACCGCTGCGCTAACAACGAGTACACCAACAACGAGGCCGACGCGAAAGTCAAGGGTTGCAAGATCATTGAAGGTGCTAGCGTCACCATCGTTTCCGCCCCGCGTGCTGCGCCTCAACCGGTCGCCCGAGCTGGCAATGCACCAACCGCCAGCGCCAGTCGCGTCAACGACTCGGCCGAGCAGCGCGCCCGCGACAGCGATGCCCGTTTGATTTTGGAGGGTGAGCTGCGCAAATCCGAAGAAAAGCTCACCGACCTCAAGCGCGAATACAACAGTGGTGAGCCTGAAAAGCGCGGCGAAGAGTTTCGCAACAACCAGCGCTACATTGACCGAGTGGCTGACCTCAAAGCGGCCATTGGGCGCAGCGAGTCGGACATCACGAGTTTGAAGCGCGAACTCACCCGTGCGCCTGCCGCGGCACCGACGAGTGGTAACTCGGGCGGTAACACAGGCGGCACATTGGGCGCAGGCACGGCACTGGGCTCAATCCCGACCCGCTGAATTGACACCGCTCGCGCCTGACGCCCCACGCGCCAGCTTCGCTGCGTTTGATTGGCTCATCAGCCTGGTCGTTGTCATTGACGGCCATGGCCAGATTTTGTTTGCCAACACCGCGTTCGAGGCCATGATCGGCACATCGCGCCGCGCCCTCATTGGGGGGGCGTTGGCCTCACAGTTCACAGAGCCCAGCGGTGTCCAAAACGCATTGGCAGGGGCGCTGGCCAACGAGTATGCCGCCATGCGCTTTGATGCCGTGTTGCGCGGCAACCCCAGCACGGCCGACCACGCGGGCGGCGTTGATGTGCATGTCATGCTCACCCAAACGGAAAGAATGGACACATTTGTGGTCGAGATGATTGAGCTCGACAACCAAAACCGCCACGAGCGCGAAGAGCGGCTGTTAGACCAAACCGAGGCCAACAAAGAACTGATGCGCAACTTGGCGCATGAGATCAAGAACCCGCTGGGCGGCATTCGCGGTGCGGCGCAACTGGTGCAAATGGAAGTTGACGACCGCGAGCTGCAAGAGTACGCCCAAGTCATCATTCACGAAGCTGATCGCTTGCAGACCTTGGTAGATCGGTGGCTTGCGCCCCATCGCCGCCCTCATGTGGTGTCAGAGGTCAACATCCACGAGGTTTGCGAACGGGTGCGCTCGGTGCTGCTTGCCGAATACCCGCGTGGTTTGACCGTTGTGCGTGACTACGATGCCTCAATTCCGGAGTTTCGAGGCGACCGCGAGCAGCTCATCCAGGTGGTCATGAATTTGGCGCAAAACGCCGCTCAAGCCATGAATGATGGCATCCAGCGCGGCGACGCCCAGCTCAAGCTGCGCACCCGAATTGCGCGCCAAGTCACGATTGCACGCCAGCGTCATAAGTTGGCATTGGAATTGCATATCCAAGACAATGGACCCGGCGTGGCCCCAGAGCTGCTTGAGCGCATATTTTACCCCCTGGTGTCGGGGCGAGAAGGCGGCTCAGGCTTGGGGCTCACGCTGGCGCAGACGTTCGTGCACCAACATCAGGGCATGATCGAATGCGACAGCAGCCCGGGCCGGTGCATTTTTAAAGTCTTGATCCCCTTGCCGTAAGCGCCAAAAGCGCGGCCGAGCAGGGGCGATCCTTCTCGTTCAATAAGGGCGTTCATGTCTGTGGTCAAACCCATTTGGATCGTTGACGACGACCAATCCATTCGCTTCGTGCTTGAGCGCGCGTTGACTCGCGACGGCATGCTGGTGCGCAGCTTCACGAATGCGCGCGACGTCATTGCGGCGCTCAAAGAGTCAAGCGAGCCCGACTCGCCACACTTGGGGCCGCAGGTGCTCGTCAGCGACATCCGCATGCCGGGTGGTTCGGGCTTGGATCTGTTGGCAAAAATCAAGCTGGCGCACCCCACGCTGCCCGTCATCATCATGACGGCGTTTTCCGACCTCGACAGCGCCGTGCACGCTTTTCAAGGCGGTGCATTTGAGTATTTGCCCAAGCCCTTCGATCTCACCAAGGCGGTGGAGCTCATTCGCCGCGCAGTCGAAGAAAGCCAGCGCGAAGCTGTCGTGGCCGAGCAAAGCAGCCCCGTGCCCGAGATGCTGGGCCAGGCGGGTGCCATGCAAGACGTGTTTCGCGCCATTGGGCGTTTGAGCCAAAGCAACGTCACCGTGTTGATCACGGGCGAGTCGGGCACAGGTAAAGAGCTGGTAGCCCGCGCTTTGCACAAGCACAGCCCGCGCAAAGATGGCCCGTTTGTGGCAATCAACACGGCGGCGATCCCCAAGGACTTGCTTGAGAGTGAGCTCTTTGGTCACGAGCGGGGCGCGTTCACGGGCGCGCAAGCCTCGCGGCGCGGTCGATTTGAGCAAGCCGAGGGCGGCACTTTGTTCTTAGACGAGATCGGCGACATGCCGTTTGACTTGCAAACCCGGCTGCTGCGGGTGTTGTCTGACGGGCATTTCTACCGCGTCGGGGGGCACGGCTCAGTCAAAAGCAATGTGCGGGTGATTGCCGCGACCCACCAAGACTTGGAGATGCGAGTCAAAGCGGGTAGTTTTCGCGAAGATCTATTCCACCGGCTCAACGTGATTCGATTGCGCTTGCCCACGCTGCGCGAGCGCGGCGAAGACATTCCTTTGCTCACCAAGCACTTTTTGCAATCCAGCGCTGCGCAACTCGGAGTGGAGGCCAAGCGAATCTCGGATGACGCGTTGTCGGTGCTGGCGCTGTTTGAGTTCCCTGGCAACGTGCGCCAATTGGAAAACATTTGCCATTGGCTCAGCGTCATGGCCCCTGCGCAATCGATTCAAATCAAAGACTTACCACCCGAGGTGCTAGCCAGTGAAGCGGTTCGTGGACAAATTGACCAAACTGCGGCACGCCCAGCCAGTGCGTCAATTGCGATTGAGTCTGAATCAATCATTCCTAAAATAATAGCAACAAGCTCAATAGATCCGGTGACCACGGGCGTATTTGACCAAAAAATCGAGGTTTTGCAGCCCGTTTGGCCCTCTTTGTCGCCAGAGCACGAGACTGTTGCCATGACCGACTGGCTGTGCGGTTTGCGCCAACAGGCCACCACCATGCTCACCGAAGATCGCACCGATGTGTGGGACGTGCTGTCCGCACAGTTTGAAACCCAATTGATCCGCTGCGCGCTTGACGCCACCAAGGGGCGCCGGATCGAAGCTGCGGTCAAGCTCGGCATTGGCCGCAACACAATCACCCGAAAAATCCAAGACTTGGGGCTTGAGTGAACGCCGATGGTTAGGACTGACGCAATACTGTCCCAGCAAGGCGCAGCGACGACGACAGTGCGAACAGCACGGCTAGGAGCTGCAACGCCGC
>JANOPN010000165.1:0-20449 GCA_031421855.1 Comamonadaceae bacterium | reverse complement strand
CAGTTACAGCGTTGGCGATGACTTGCATCGCATTATCGACAGCATCTTCCCCGCGTGCAATCCTGGCCATGGTGAAATCTTCGGTTGTTTGGATTTCATATTATGGCTCTATTGATATGGAAATAGAATTAGAAACTCACGACTGACGTTCTGCGAATCATCAACGCCGTCCCTGCCGAACAGGCAGCTTAGAAAAGGACGACGAGGATATCGAAGCTGATTTTCTCGTCCCTGCCGAACAGGCAGCCCTACTTTGCGCGCATCCCCAGCAGCGCGGAAAACTGCCACCCGTTCGTACTTGGCTTGAGGGATAGCCTTCCAAAGCGAGCACTCGTCACGGCAACGCTTTGATTGCGTGACTCCGCCAAGGTGGCAACCAAGGTCAAATAGTCTCCATGCGCCCACGATGAGACTTGCGGGGTGGTGAGTTGCTCGCCGGCCAAACATTCGAACTTGTCGTTCTTGCTGACCCGCTCCACGTCGCGACTGTTTGGCACGCGCATCAGTTGAACCAGCTCGAATGCGTCGCCGTCTTCGTTGATTTCCAAACACAAATCAACCCGACGCGGCTTTTCTTCTCTTCGAAACTCCTGACGCTGTTGCAGCATGGCTGTTAAATGCGCCGTGCTGCCTTGATGCCACCAACAAGCAGCGCCTTGGGTGGCTGCAATCTTTGCGCCCTGCGCGAACAACTGCTGCATGCGAAGGTGTTCGAGGTCAGCCCACTGGGTTTTGGGTTGCAACAAGTCGCTTGGTTTGGCTTGGATGCGGGGACGAGCGTCTACTTGGCCATTGAGTTCAGGCGGTAAGAGCTTGGCAAGGTCGTGGGTGTCCAGCCGGTGGCTGCCGTCTTCAAAGCCTGGCCATTTGAAGGCACAGCCGTCATCGCCCGGTTTGGTGGCTCTGATGTTTTGTGAAAACACGACGATGTTGGGGTGCTCAAGCAAATCAACGCCCGGTGGGCCTCGATGCCTGCGCACCCGCCCCGCGAGCTGAATGAGTGAGCGCATGGACGAGGGCTCAACAACGGCCCAGTCGTAGTCGTGATCCCTGCCAACCTCAGTGACGGGTGAACCCAGCACCACAAACACATGGTTGTCGCAGGGGTGCGCGTCAATGGCCTGGCGAACCCAAGCGTGGTCGAACACTGTAGCTGGCTTTCGACGATCCAAGGTGCGATCAAGCACCCGCTCAATCTCAGAGCGCAAAATCAGCGGGAATTGCGAATGATAGGTACACAGGTGCACGTGCGTGTCGGGCGGTAGCTGGCTTTTGTACAGTGCAATCGCAGCCGGGTACAAGTGCTTGATGTTGGCCATGCGAATGAGGCCAAAACTCACCTTGCTGGCAGTTGCAGGGTCAACTTGGTGGTTGTGGCTGTGCAGCGCCAGCGCCTCTTGCAGTGCCCGCGATGCAAACACTTGGCTGGGCACTTCTCCCACGTCGACCACAAAAGGATGCAGAGCGAAGCGGCGGCGCTGCAACTGCTTGGCCAATTGATCGACTCTGCGAGCCACAAACGCCACATGCGCCGCGCCAAATGCGCCGTCGCCAGCGCAGTCAACTTGGGTCGCTCCAAACTCGTCGATCCATAGGCACGGCGTGGCCAGTGCAGCGGCATCAACACCTGGCTGGCGCGCGCGGTGGCGAATGAAATGCGCGCGTCCGGCTCGATAGGCTTCAAACAGACCACCGACCAAAGCGGGCGGCAATGTCGCTGACGACAAAAGCACCCGCGCGCCCAGCAAACCAGCCCAGTTGACCAGTCTGGACAACGCGGGCAGGTCGGTCAGATCAAAGTCGTCGGGCTCATCAAGAACCAAATCCCCTGACAACAGGCGAAGCATGGGCGCAATTTGCCGCCCACCACGCTCGGACTCGGTGGCAGGTGTGAGGTGGTCGATGGTGCAAACCAACAGCGGCGCCAGCAACAGGCCGCGCGCCTGCGGGTTACTTAAGATTTTGCTCAACAGCGGATTGCTGTCGGGGTTGCCCTCGTACAGCACGGTGCTGGTGTTGTCCAACAAGTCAACCGATGACGCTGAGCCGGTTTCCTCGGCGACTTCAAATTGCTCGGCAAACAGTTCGCGGCTTGCGGCATCGCCCACCCGCACGGCTAAGTCGTCCTCGTCTAACGACAAAAGCTCTTTGAACGCACGTCCAGTTTGCATGGTCAGCGTGCGCAAGCCCATCGCAAACGCGCAGCGCATGCCCCGAGTCGGGTCGGCCAGCGCATACATCGTGCGGGCATTGGCGAGCGTTTTGCCGCAGCCTGTCGAGGCCATGTTGACGATGAATGCTCCGGCGTCTGCGGTGCGGGCTCGCATGCTGAGTGCCGCATCAAAGGCTTTGTTTTGCCATTGATAGGCGTCCCCCGAGGCGCACTTTCGCAGCGCACGGCAATCGGCCAAACGCGGCAAATCACGCTCAAACTTGGGCAGTGCCCAACTCACTTGCTGACTGTGTTTGGCGACACCAATCAGGTGCTCAATCAAACTTTGGTTGAGCTGCCCCCCGTGGGTGTTGGCCATCACCGGGCCGGGATTGTCAATGTGGACCCGATGTGGATTGGTCGCGCCGTGCAAACTGGAATAGTGATGATCTGCCAGCATGAGCGAAAGGCGGCAAATGTGCATGACGTACGGGTCAGCCATTAGCGTGCCGCCCTCCAAACTGGGCCAAAGACTTTGCAGCCGCGTGGCTTGTCGAGCCGCGTCTTTTCGCCATTGCGGGTGCTCCATGGGCAGGCCGTGTTTGAATGCCCAAAAGGTCTTGAGCACTTTGGCGTCTGCGTTTGGTTCTGCACCATTCCAGGTGGCCTTGAAGACTTTGGACCAATTTCGAAGCATGCCAGCGTTCACCGTTTCGTCGCCGGGGTCGGGTAGGCGGTGGTGCGAAACGATGAGCCAGCCGATGGCTTGGGCGAGAGGTGCGTGGCGCAAGGCATGTAGCGGCCGATTTTCAGGGTCGATATCAACATCCCGATGCACGCCGTCTTGTATGACACCACCCAGCCACGCTTCATTCCAGCCTTTGTTGTTGGTCAACGGCCCGTCTGCGAGCCGCCGCAACCATTGCTGATCGTTGGCAAGCGAAATAGCCGAATCGCCAGCCGAATCGATCAATTTGCCCACAAAACCCTGCCAAAGCCGCAACGAAATCCACTCGTGGCGGTAATGGTTGGGACTAGAGCCGCCAGTCAGCTTGTCTTGAAAGGCTTGACAGGCTTTGCCGATGTCATGCAACAAACTGGCCAATGCCGAGCAAGCGCTCATGAGGGCACCGTGATGCCAAAGGTGCTCATCGTCGGACTTGGTCATGTTGCGTTTTGTTGAGTTGGTGGGGGTGGCGCCGCTGAGACCAAATTGGCGGCGATCGCCGACGATCCAAAGCAGTTCTGTGTGATCACGCCCTCGAATCCAATGGCATGCAATGGCAGAGTTCTTTCGGGCAGTTTTTCGAAGCAAGGTTCGAACCGTGTCGAGTCCGGCTTGAGTGATGGGCGTCTGCCATGTGCGGTCGCCTTTGCGCTCGGCAAACTGGTCGAGGATTCGCCGGGTTTCAGTCAACGCACGTTTGTCGCATTGCGAAACAAACATCACATTCATGGCTTTGCGTCACCCGCTGCTACGCCCATGCGCACTGAAATTTCTTTGAGCGTGTCGATCTGAAAGTCAAGAGCTTCCGTGCGGGTCATCGCACTGATGCACGCTTGACGAAACTCTTGCTCGGTGTCGCCAGCGGCGGCTGATAGAAACGCCTGCGGCAATATCAACGCGTCTTTGATAAGGTCCGCAACGTCGAACACCAAGCCGCCACGGCGAGTTTTGCCATGCAAAATCGCCAGTCCATGCGGTAGACCCAGCACCCAGGTCGCCGTTGCGGCAAGGCCATAAGCCAAATAGTTGCCGTGATCGAGGAACCGATTGGCGGTATCGACGCTTTTCCCTCGCTCTGAGCGTGAGAATTCGCCGTAGGCAGATGCGTTAGCAGCCAATTTGTAGAGTTGTTTACTCAACCGCGCTTCCTCAGTCAGCAGCGCGGTGAGGTCGCGGGCTGATTCCACGGCAAGTTGCGAGCGAGCAATGAGCTCGCTCGCCGCGACGCAATCAACTGGCCATGGCGGAAGTGCCGAGTGCCGATGGGTCACCCAGCAGCGAAGCAAATGGGCGAGCCGGGTGGCTTGCAGTTGCTTGGCGGCACAGAGCCGCAATTCGTCGTCAAACCAAAATTTAACCCATTGCTGGAGGTATTCCGTTGGGCGGTACTCGCTTTGCGGCGAGAGCCATGCGACCTCGATGTCGGCCTCGGTGCCAGCAAACAACGGCGAGCCACCACCGCCGCAAAACCCGACCATGACGCCCGCTTTCGCCAGTTCTCTCATGGCAGCCTGGGTCAGCGATGTTCCAGTGCCAAGCAGTAGGGTTACTGTGTTGGCGATGGGGATATTCCAGAACAGATGCTGCTGACCCGCATCAGTGACGTACTCAACTCGTCCGCCATTCACCAGCACGCGGCAATGCTCCAGCAAGTAAATGTTCGCGCGCTTCGAGTGCAGGATAGTTTTCAGCGCGCTGGAATCGATTGATTGCATTTGATCCCCCGTTTGATCTGGATTTATATCCAGTTGTAGCGGCGAATTCAATCACGACTCATCGAACTTTGCAAGGAGTCATGCGCGAACTTGCATTGTCGGCTGGTTGAACGCAAGCGGTTGGCGCCGCGCAAAGTTCGAAGCAGCCATTCCGACAATTCAGATGAATACCGAAATCACTGCAGGCTAGCAATTCCACGACTCAAGTTTTGCCATTTCATCAACAGTCAAATTCCGTTTGCGCCCGACCGCTCGCCGCCGGTTTGGCGACACCCGTTCACCCCCACATGCTGCGACACAGCTTCGCCAGCCACATCCTGCAGTCCAGCGGCGACCTGCAAGCCGTCCAAGAACTCCTCGGCCACGCCAACATCAGCACCACACAGGTCTACACAAGGCTCGATTTTCAACACCTCGCAGCGGTCTACGACAAAGCGCATCCAAGGGCGAAGTTCAAGCCTTGATTTTTGACTCCGCCAGACGTTTTTTGGATGTTTTCAGCCTCTGGTCTCCGGATTCATTGGGCTTAACGCTATTTATATTGAAGTGAATTTTGACCGATCCAGTTCTGCTTGCGCGGTTGGTTTCAGCGCACCAAAATCCTAGAGGCCAGTGGCTTGACGCTGTAGTCGGGCATGAATCGGCACTGCGCAGTCGCCGCGCTAGTCATTGCCCGACATCGGTCAGCAATGCCGGTCGGCGTGGGCTTTTGGCCTTTTTCTAACCAGCCCAGCAAGGATTCGAACAACGGGGGATACATGGCATCGCCCCAATAGCTGTGCTCTGCCGAGTTCACGAAGGTTTGCACCAAACGCGCCTCAGTACCCGCACTTGCCATGCGTTGGCGCAGTGTGTGGTGGCCTTCGACGAACACGGTTGCATCGTCGACGCCGTGAGCGGTTAGCACGGGCATCGAAAAGCGACCACCGTGATCGACATCGGCGCTGAAGCGCTGCGCCGCTTGGGTATCCAGCGCGAAGCGCTTCAGTGCAGCATTGAGCGCCGCATCGTCGGACGAGCCCACGTACCGCACCTTCTCGTTACCAAATGGGCTGATGCCGCCGTTCTTGACCACGACATCTCGCAGGGTGAAGGTGCCCCAATTCAGGTGCGAAACGACCGAACTTGCCGGAATTTTCAGCACATCGACGATGGTTTTCAGCTTTTGCGTCTGCTCAGGCGTGCGCTGGGCCGCAGGCTTTGCCACGCCCAAACAGTCATCTGCCCGCTTGGCGAGCTCAGCGTTGGTGAGCTTGCTGCCGACGGGCAAGCCAATGGACAGCGGGTATTGGGGCTCATCTGCGCGCGGGTGATTGCCGCACAGGTGCTGGTAGATGGCGCGCAGATCCAGTCTGAAGTCGTAAGTCGCGGGCCCGGCCACTACACCGCTGGTCAGCAGCATGCCGTCCCACGACTTGGGGTACAACTCGGCCGCTCGGGTGGCGACCATCGCGCCCCAAGACTGACCATGAAGCAAGGTTTTTCGTGGTTTAGCCACGTGTTGCACAAAGATGTTTCGAACCCGCTCAGTGTCTTCGGCTGCGGTCGTGACGGCAAAGCCGCCTTGGCGAAACACCGAACCTGCCCAGGCATGGCCTTGTCGCACCGTGATGGCCCAGCGCTTGATGTCTTCATCGGCGCGACTGGCTTGCGGCGCGCCAAGTGACGGCCCACCGTGTGCGTGCACAACCAGCACCCCACTCCACTGCTCAGGCACTGCGATCAAGTAATGCGCGCCAACAGAGTCTTGCCCCCTCAGGCAGCGGGTGCCCGCAGGCAACTCAGCCGCAGGGCAGGCTTGCACCAACGGCGCTGCTTCAGTTGGGGCAGGCGGCGCGCTTGCACAGCCCGCTAGCGTGAGCGCCAACGTGCCAAGAACTGCGGACAGGAAAGTCAATGTTGGGTTCATGTGAGTCGATCATCGAGCGGCAAGCGCCGCATGGGGGTTGAAAGTCTAATTATTCTTCAAAGAGGCAGGATCCGGTCGTCTCATCACGCGGCGAAGTTGGCCTGCTTCAATGGTCACCAATCGGTTGGCGGCAAAACTGTTTTGAGTGTCCGGCTCCAAGGCAGCGGCAATCAGCGCGGCCAGGGGCTGGTCCATTGAGACATAAAAGGCGGGTTCAATCAAAGCGAGCTGTTGCGGCTGGGTTTGGACCTGAAGCAGCCGAATGTTGCCTTGCGCATCTGCAATGGCACCGCGTGCATCTTGGCGCTGCGTGCTCAAATCAGCTTGAACGATGTAGTTCTCCACTTGCCAAGTCTGAGCCAACTGATTGGTTTGCACAGCGTCGAGTCGAACGCCCAAGTCACGCAGGCGTTGAAGCGCTAGGCTCTGAGTGGCGGCAACCAAATAGCCACAAGGCCAGCTGCGCTCACGCTCGAGTGTCAACACGAGAGAAGAACGCCAGTCAACGCTGACTTCGCGTGGAGCGCCGCTTGTTGCATCCAAAAATGACAGCTCGCGCCGCTGCGGTGTTTGACGCACACTGACGGCCATGCTGCCGCTGCAAGAGCGCTGGGCGAGCTGAGATTCGGCGCTGCGCTGCATCTGAACCAAGGCTGCGCCGTCGGAAGCAGCTGTCTCGATCAGCGCCATGGACGCCAGCACATGGCTGTTGACGCGGCGAGCGAAATGAGCGCGGCCAATGCCAACACCTCGGGTTTCAATCAACAAGCTGATGGTGTTGCGAAGGCCGGCCACGTTGCGGCCGGTGTCGGCGTTCACGCCACCCATTGACACCGTCAGATCTTTCGGATCGTTCGACGCGGTGTGATAGTCAGCCATGCGGTAGCCAGCTTGCTCGATGGCGCTGCGAGCCACTTGCAAGTAGCGGGCTTGAGCGCGGTCAACGATGGGGCTCAAATTACCCACAGTCGCGCCTTGCAGCAGCGCGTCGTCGCGCATCACTGCGCCAAACTTAGTCATCCAACGGCCGGCCACGGTGAACTCGTGCAAGTCCGCAACCACTTGGGGGCTGAACCGAGCAATTGCTGAGGCGACGGCGCTTGCCTCCGGCGTGCGCAGCAACAAATGATCGCGGTTGACATCGATCCCGTTGGCCGATTCGCGTCCAAAGCGCTCGGCCGCGTCTGGGTTGACGCGTGGCACGATGACCACGTTGACACGTTCCAGCAGCGCGCTACGCTGCTGAGACAGCATCTGCGCGATCACCAACGCCGCTTCCCCTCCAGCTGGCTCGTTGCCGTGTTGCAGGGCGAGCAACATCACCGTGGGCAGCTTCGCGTCAAACCCACGCTGACCCGTCAAAACCGCCGCCACGATGGAGCGCCCCTGTTGCGAGGCCCCAAGGGGTTCGAGTGCAATGCGAGTCGATTGCTGAGAAAGGCCTTGCAAAAACGCCAATGACTCTGCGTGCAAGGTGAAATCCGTCCGGTTAGGTGCAAAGCCCGGGGATTTGGGCGGCACTTGTGGATCGGGGAACTGGCGCGCGATGGCTTCAGGCTGCGCCGCCACCTTGGCTGGATCAAACTGCGCAAACGTGGGGCTGTGCAGTTGCGCAAGACAAACAGAGACGACCAGCGCGAGCGCGCCAGAAGTCCAACGCTTGCACACGGCGGTTTGGACGGCGTTGGGCATACCTGGCTCCTGCGTCATGGACTGTGCGACTTACACAAAATTGTCCCAGCAAGGCGCAGCGACGACGACAGTGCGGGTAGCACGGCTAGGAGCTGCAACGCGGCTGGGGCGGTTTTGCGTCAGTCCTAATCAATCAAAAGTTGTGTCGAACGCCAAAGCCTACAGCTCGCACCCGCACGTTGCTGCGGCTCGAGTCGATGCTGTCGCGGTCGTAGAAAGCTTGCAAATCGGTGCGTTTCGACATGAAGTATTGGTAGCTCAATTGGGAACGCTTGCGCTCGCCTGTCAACGAGGTTTGCACATCGCGCGCCATCGAATTGAAGACGACTTTGTGCTGGCCTTTCGTGTAAGCACCACCCAGAACCGAGTAGTCCACATTGCGGCGACGCGTAACCGTGTTGTTGTAGCGGTCTTTTCCTGCCAGACCATACAGCTCAAGGCCTGGCATCACTTCGTAGTTCAGACCCGCTTGCCACTTGTCGTCAAACTCATTGGCAAGCAAGCCAGCTTTGCGCGTGTCTTTTGCGTAGCCCAGCGCGGCCTTGATGGGGCCGGCTTTGTAGCTCAAACCCAAATCCCAGGACTTGGCTGCGTCTTCTGCTTCGGCCACCGTGTTCGCTCCGCGAAAGTAATGGCGCGCCCTCACGGTGAGCCCATTCCACTGCGGGCTCGAATAGCCAATGCTGTTGGACGTGCGGTTGCGCGCGTTTTGCATCGACGTGCTCGTGGCCGTGGCACCCGCATCGTTGGGCGCGAAATGGGTAATTTCGATGATTTGCGAGTACAGCGGCGAGCCTGTTGGATTGGCTGAATCCAAACGACCCAGCGCCAAGGCGCCCCAACCACCACGCAGGCCCACAAAGCTGTTGCGAAACGCAGGCACACCCAAATCACCCGAATCCGCACCCAAGCCCAACTCCAAGCCGAAAAACGCCCCCATGCCTCCACCCAAGTCTTCTACCCCACGAAAGCCCACGCGAGACGCGTTATCACGCAGCTCGCGCACCGTAGCGCTGCCAGTTTCGACTTGGTTGATGGTCGTGGTCATCCGACCGTAGATGGTAACGGTGCTCTGAGCTTGCGCAGCTGATGCCAACAACGTCAGGCAGGCCAAGGCAATAGACCCCACACAAGCTGGGGCATGCGCGGCAAAGGGAGTGGTGCGTGACATGAGATGTTCCTTTTTTTGGAGTTGAGGCAGTTGATGAAATCGAAAATCGGCGTTTAGTGTTTGGTAAACGGCGCCAATACAGGCAAGGGCTCACCTGTCGCGCCCGGTGCAATCGGTGGGTGTTCGCGCAGCGACTGCTCAAAGGCCATCACCATGCGGCGCATGGGGCCGCGCACCCAGCCGTCGTCCATGGACACGTCGGTTTCTTCTTTCGGGTCACGTTTGAGGTTGAACAACCACGGCGTCTCCAAGTGTTTGGGGCCTTGGTTGGGCTCGCTCTCAAAGATGAAGTGCAACTTCCAGTGGCGCCACTTCACGGCGCGCAATTCGCGTTTGATGTAGAACAAAAAACCTTCGCGGGCTGAGCGTTCTGACGCACCCGTCCACCAGTCCAATTGATTCACCCCGTCAACCGGTCGATCGTCTGGCAACAAACCGCCGCCAATGGCCACCAACGTGGTGAACAAGTCTGTGACGTGGATGATCTCGTCGCTTTCGCGGCGCGGCGCGATGCGCCCCGGCCAGCGCACGATGCAAGGCACGCGCACCCCGCCTTCCATGGCCGTGTGATACGTGCCGGTCCACGGCCCAGCCGTGCCACGCCAGGGCCTGCGAAACTCCGGGCCGTTGTCACTGGCAAAAATCAACAGCGTGTTGTCGCGGATGCCCAATTCGTCCACCGCATCCATCAGCTGGCCCACGCGGTGATCCATCTCCATCATCGAATCGGCAAAATCGCCTACGCCGCTTCTGCCTGCAAAATCAGGGTGCGGCAGGGTTGGAAAGTGCAGATGCGTGAGCGGCACGTAGACAAAGAACGGCACCTCTTTGGCCACTTGCCTTTGCATGAAGTCAATCGATCGTTGCGTCAACTCGGCGTCGATCCGGCGGCGGCGATCCAAGTCATAGTCGCCCACCGATTGAGCGCTCTCGCCTGCCAGCCCCTGCATAACCTGCGGCACATCGACCACGCTGGGGTCAAAACCCGGCGCACTCGTGAACAGGGTCTCGTTGCTCGTGCGCGGGATGCCAAACCATTCATCAAATCCCCGCTGGTGCGGAAAGCGCCCTTCGCGGTCGCCCAAGTGCCATTTGCCAAACATGCCAGTGGCATAGCCCGCGGCTTTGAGCAGTTGGGCCAGCGTCCTCTCCCAAGGATGGATGCCCTGCGGCAAGCCCGCAGGCACCGACTGCAAAGCCCCCGTTCGGATGGGGTGTCTGCCCGTCATCAGCGCTGAGCGGGTGGGAACGCAGTCGCTCTCCACATTGAAATTGAGGCATTTGAGACCTTGCTCGGCCAAGGCATCGATGCGGGGTGTAGGTGCGCCCCGCATCGCGCCACCACCGTAGCAACCCAGCTCACCCCAGCCCAGGTTGTCAGCCAGCACCAACACGATGTGGGGCGAATTTTTCGTCGAGGCCATGCTCAATCCAAAGAAATTTTGCGCTCTTTGATGAGCTTGGCCCAGCGCTCACGGTCTTGCACGATACGCTTCAAAAATACATCGGGGGGCATGCTGGCGGGCTCCATGGCCGATGTCAAAAATTGCTGCTTCAGCTTAGGGTCAGCCAAGCTGTCTTCAATTTCACGCCGCAGCCGTGCCATCACCGGTGCGGGCGTTCCGCTGAGCGCGAACACCGCTGACCACTGCGACACATCCACATCGCCCGCGCCAGCCTCCAAAAGAGTGGGCGTGGCGGGCAGCATGGGCGAGCGCTCGCGGGTGCTCACGGCCAGGGCGATGAGTCGGCCTGACTTGATGTGTGGCAGCACCGCCGCGGCACCCAACACACCGAGCGGCACCTGCCCGGCAATCACATCATTGACGGCCTGCCCGCCACCTTTGTAGGGCACGTGCAGCAAATCGATGCGCAGGTTCACCGAGAAAAGCTCACCCACCAAGTGTTGGATGGAGCCTTGCCCCGATGTGGCGTAGGCCACTTGGTTAGGTTTGGCGCGAGCTGCAGCCTCCAAGTCTTTGATCGACTTGATGCCTGAATTGGCCCCAGTGACCAGCACGATAGGCTGAAAAGCCAACACTGCCACCGGTGAGAACGACTTCGTCAGATCCCACTGCGTGGCGCGAAACAGCGGCAGCAACGACACCGAGTCAGATGCCACCAAAAAACTGTGGTGATCTTTGGCACCGCGAAGCACAGACTCCACACCCAAGGAGCCATTGGCGCCGGGCTTGTTGTCAACCACCACCGACTGCCCCAGCCTCGAGCGCACACCCTCGGCCACGGCGCGCGCGGCCACGTCGTTGGAGCCTCCTGCTGGAAAGGGAACCACCAAAGTCAACGCTTTGCTGGGCCAGTCCTGAGCCGATGCGCCAACAGATGCCATCGCAAACACCAGCAGCGCGCCCAGCCAACCGGCGCGTGAGCTGAGCCGACCCAAGTTTGTCAAATGCGTGGCGAGTTGATCAGATTTCATTCGACGACTCTAGAGGACTATCATTCCAATAATGCTCAATTGTTCGGGCTTAAACGTCAGTTATTTCTGAACATTGGGCAGGCTTGATTCAACCCACACCTCACACCCCATGCCCTCGATCCGACTTGACCAATTGCGCGTGCGCCACCTGCGCTTCGTTGTGTTGCTGGCATCTTTGGGCTCGCTCGCAGCCACCGCTGAACAGTTGGCGATGACGCCGTCTGCCGCGAGCATGCTGCTCAAAGAAATCGAAGCCCAGTTTGGCACCCGCTTGTTTCGCCGCCAAGGGCGCGGCATGGCACTTACCGAGGCAGGGCAAGCCTTGCTGCCGCGCTGCCACACGGTGCTGGGCGAAGTCGGCGCGATGTCGTTTGCGCTGCATGGATCGCTGACCCCTTTGCTGCGCATCGGCGCATTTCCGCACACCACCACCACCGTTTTGCCCGGCATCGTGCGCAAGTTGTTGGCGTGCAGCCCGGCTTGGCGCCTCCAAATCGTGGACGGCAGCGCCGAGCAGCTCATGCACATGCTGCTCCATGGCGAAATTGACCTCTTGCTTGGCAGAGTGCCCGCATCGGTTGCCAACCAAGGCGGATTTGAAGGCCTGGCGCAACGTGTGCTCTATGAAAGCCGCCTGTCCATCGTGGCATCGAAGCACCACCCGCTGGCTGACAAGCGCAGCGTGAGCTGGGCAGATTTGTGCCATTGGCCGTGGATCTTGCCTGGGATGCAATCGACCACGCGCACCGCCGTGATCGACGAGTTTTTGAACCACGGCCTTACCCCGCCCGCGCCCGTGGTGGAGTCACCTTCATATTTTTACAGCCTGTCCGTCGTCGCTCACACCGAGCTGCTGACTTGCTGCGCCCACAGCGCCGCACTGCACAGCGGCCACGCCACCGCGATCCTGCCCGTGGGACTGTGGAGCCACGCCACACAAGTCGCCTTGGTGTGGCGCAAAAACTCAGCCCAAGCCCAGCGTGCAGCCGATCAATTGGCGTGAAGCCAACGGTTCAGCGTAACAACGACTTTCGTCACCTCAGATCAGGAAGTTGAACGCCTGTGTCGCTAACCGCGCTACCCGAGCGCCAAGAAGCTTCGGGAACCTGTTTTTGAGCCATTTTGGCACTTGGTCACCGGATTCATTGGGTTTGTTGCTATGTTTATTGATGACACTCTTTGACCCCCGCAATGATGCGTTTTGCAGTGCGGTGTGCGCGCCGTGAGGATGCACGGGCGTTTCTCGACAGTAAAGCCGTCAGCTCCGCGCAAACCGCGACAATCCCCCCATGAAAAGCATTTGGCTCAAACCCGGTAAGGAACGCTCGCTCTTGCGCGGCCACCCTTGGATTTATGACAGCGCTGTGGCCAAGGGCAGTGGCGACTCTGGCGAAACGGTGAAGGTCTGCACGACTGAGGGCAAATTTTTGGCGTGGGCGGCTTACAGCCCGAGCTCCAAAATCCGCGCTCGGGTCTGGAGTTTTGACGAAGCGCAGCGAATCGACGCTACTTTTTTGGGAGCATTGATCTCAATAGCTACGGCGACCAGAGCTCGATTTGACATCAAAAGCGACGGTGTGCGCCTGATTCACGGCGAGGCAGACGGTCTACCCGGCCTGATCGTTGATCGGTATGCAGACACCTTGGTTGCACAGTTTTTGTCAGCAGGGACGGAAAAGTTTAAGGCCATCATCGTCGACGCCTTGCTGCGAACAACTGGGCTGCGCAAACTCTACGAGCGCAGCGACTCGGGTGTGCGAGCGCTTGAAGGCCTGAGCCCAGCCACGGGCTGGCTCAGTGGCGAGACCAGCGGCACCGACTTGGTGATTCAAGAGCACACATGGCGATTGGGTTTGGACATCGCAACGGGGCACAAGACCGGTTTTTACCTTGATCAACGCGACAACCGGGCTTTGTTTGGCGACTATGCCCGTCGGCTGCAGTTTCAACGTGTGCTCAACTGTTTTTGCTACACAGGTGGCTTCACGGTGGCAGCTTTGGGCGGTGGTGCAGCCCATGTGACCTCAATTGACTCCAGCGGACCTGCCCTTGAGCGCGCACGATCAAATGTCGAGCTAAACGGATTCTCGCTTGATCGCTGCACATTTTTAGATGCAGATGTCAACGCATCGTTGCGGCGATTCATCCAAGACGGCGTGACGTTTGACGCCATCGTGCTTGATCCGCCCAAGTTCGCCCCGACTGCCGCGCACGCCGAGCGCGCAGCACGGGCCTACAAAGACATCAACCGCTTGGCGTTCAAATTGCTTGAGCCTGGTGGCGTGTTGTTTACTTTCAGTTGCTCGGGCGGCATCAACGCCGACTTGTTCCACAAAATTGTGGCCAGCGCAGGCACCGACAGCACAGTGGATGGCTTCATCAGCCAGCGACTCGCCGCAGCCCCCGACCACCCCATGACAGTTAATTTCCCTGAGGGCGAATACCTCAAGGGCCTCGTCGTGATGAAGAAGCCGCATGCGCGTCGGGCTCGCCTGGACAACGCCACTGAGTCAACCGCGGGCACTGACGCTGCCGTCGAGTCTTGATTTTTCGGAAACTGACCACACATCAACGCATCAAACCCAACCGATCGACACCATGGCACTCATTCCAGCAACCATCCTCACCGGCTTTTTGGGCTCGGGGAAAACCACCCTGCTCAAACGCGTTTTGTCCGAGACCCACGGTCAAAAAATCGCCATCATTGAAAACGAGTTTGGCGAAGAAAACATCGACACCGAGATTCTTCGCGTCGAGACGCAAGAGCAAATCATCCAAATGAGCAACGGCTGCGTGTGCTGCACGATTCGAGAAGACCTGCGCACCACCTTGCACGACTTGGCCGAGAAAAAACGCAAAGGCGAGCTCGACTTTGACCGCGTCATCATCGAAACCACCGGTTTAGCCGACCCGGGCCCTGTCGCGCAGACGTTTTTCATGGACGACGACATCGCTGAACAGTACTTGCTTGACAGTGTTTTGACCTTAGTCGACGCCAAACACGCGGCAACCCAACTCAATGACCGCCAAGAGGCTCGCCGTCAGGTGGGTTTTGCTGACCAAATCTTCATCAGCAAGGCCGAGTTGGTGTCTGAGTCAGAGCTTCAAGCGCTGATTCATCGCTTGAAGCACATGAACCCTCGCGCGCCGATGCAAACCGTGCATTTTGGCGAAGTGGCCCTCACCAAAGTATTGGACCTCAAAGGGTTCAACCTGAACGCCAAACTCGACATCGATCCTGATTTTCTGAATGACTCAAAGGCACACGACCATGCCCACGACCACCATCACCACGTCGAAGGCGAAGCGTGTGATCACCCGTCACATGCCAAAGACCACGACCACGGACACCACCACAGCCACGACGATGACGTGAAGAGCTTCGTTTACCGGGCAAAACGGTCATTCAACCCGGCCAAACTCGAGGACTTTCTTGGAGCGATCGTGCAAATTTACGGCCCGCGCATGTTGCGATACAAGGGCGTACTCAACATGAAGGGCACGGACCGCAAGGTGATATTTCAGGGTGTCCACCAGCTAATGGGCAGCGATCTTGGCCCCAAATGGGAGGCCAATGAAGAGCGGATCAGCAAGATGGTGTTCATTGGCATCGATCTGCCAAAAGATATTTTCTTCCAAGGGCTGGAGCAATGCCTGAGTTGACCCATTGACGAAGAAGATGCAGCAAATGAAGCCGGTTTTTTGCCGCATTTGCGCAGCGTCGTTTAGGAGAATTCAAACGTGTGGCAAGATGCGCGCCTATTTAGCGTGCTCAGGGTCATCGGTTTGACCTCAGAGGCGGCTCAAGCCATGCCAGTGAGACGGAGTTCCACATGTTAGGTGTTTTCTTAAAAAAGCTGGGCTTTGACTTCAACGCGACGGCGAAGCAAGCCGTTCCAAACAACCGCATTGCGCCAAAAAAACCGTTGGTTGTTGACCACGCTCAAGCCGCGACCAAATTAACAGCCAAACCCGCCACGAAGCCAACTTCAAAAGTCGCTGCGAAAGCCGCGGTTGTCAAAACATCAGTCAAGCCACCCACAAAGCCACCCACAAAGTCGCCGACAAAGCCGCCGTCACAGACCGCGCTGAAGGCACCAGTCAAAACCGCCGCGAAGGCAATCGCAAAAGTTGCCGTGAAAGCGGTAGTTGAACCTGCCGCAAAAACTGCTCCGAAGCAGATTTCAAAGCCAATTGAGAAGGTGGTCGTGGCGGTCGTCGCGGCAAAATCGGTCAAACCAGCCCAAACCTTGTCAAAACCGGCACCCAAATCAGCCAAAGTCGCGGTGCCGATCAAAATAACCCCATCCAAAACCAAGCCTGCGCCCACGCAAGCGATCCCAGTCAAATTGAACACAAGCCCGAAACTCGACCCCAAGCCAGCCGTGAAGGCCCCGACTAAAGCAACGACCAAAGTAGCAACTAAAACTCAAACGCCTGCGGTTGCACTTCCCGCGACGCCGTCGCCCAAACCCATGTCACCAGCGCTCACGGCTGCTTTGGCACCGAAACCTGGGTTGAAGCCGCTGCCCAAGCCTTCAACCAGTGCGTCAAAAACCAAACTCAAAGCGTACAACTCAAGTGCCGGTATCGCGCAGTGGAGCACGCCGGCGACTTACATGCCCGCTTCGACCTTGGCGCCGCCACCGGCCGCAGTCCACAAGCGCGACCCCAAACGCGCCAACAATTGGAAGACTGTGCCTATTGCCCAACTTGTTGACGACGACATTATGGCGATGTCCGACGCCGAGTACATGAATGACACCCAGTTCAAGTACTTCCGCAAGTTACTTGTCGCGTTGCGAACCGACATGCTCAAAAACGCGGGCGAGACAACTGAGCATTTGCGTGAAGAAACTGTGGTGACCCCGGATCCAACCGACCGGGCAACCATCGAGGAAGAGCACGCACTTGAGCTGCGTACTCGTGATCGCGAACGAAAGTTGTTGAAAAAGATTGAGCAGTCGATTTCTCGCATCGATTCGGAGGACTACGGTTACTGCGACGAAACGGGTGAGCCCATTGGCGTTCCCAGGTTGCTGGCACGTCCAACCGCCAATCTGTCGCTTGAAGCGCAACAGCGGCGCGAACTGCGCCAAAAAATGTTTGGCGATTGATCATTGTCCGCTGGCAAATCCCAATCCCGACCTTGACAGACCTCGATAAACTGTAGCTATGTCAAAAGAGCCCTCGGGCCTATTTTCTCGAATGGTCAAGTTCGTGCGCAACCCTGCCACGAACTGGGCGGAGCTTGACCATCGCGAGTCGGACAAGGACAGCAACTACAGCAAGGCCAATCTCAAAGAGATGATTGAGCGAAAGCGGCGAAATGACTTCGTTCGCAAACGCGAATTCGACATGCTGCGCAAAATTCGCCAACGCGAAGCCTTGGGCGGCTCAGCTGATGCCAGTGCCAGGCCGTCGTTTTTTCAAAGCAGCATGCCATCCAAGCCGGATGATCGCGCTCAAACACTGAAGAAAATCGATGAAATCGAAGCTCAGATGTCGATGCAGTGGTGGAAGACCAATGTCCCCAACTCGTCGCTTCCGTCCAACAGCAGCTTCCCAACCAGCAGCGTTGGACCCGGTCCGATTCAAGGGCTGAGAATTCCCGATCCGAACGCGCCGGCCGGCACATCACCATCCAAAACCGCATACGCGGCCACAGAACCGGTACCGCTCGAGACTCAGGAGCCCATTGCCGGCAACTACGAGGCGAACGCAAACACAGCCAAAACGCCTCGCCCAGCTGTCGCTCCCAAGGGACAATTGCACACAATCAAGCCCATGCTGGGGGACATGCAGGGCTTTGACTCACGAAGCACACCGGGTCAACCTGAGTCGCTTTCGACGAGTTTCTCAGCATCCAAACTTTTTGCGCTTGATGTTGAAGAGGTGCCGCACGACGCGGAGCACGAAGAGGCGGCAATTCGATTCGCAAACGGCGACGATCAGGCTGCCGAAGCAGCGCTGCTCGATGCGTTAGGCCCATCCGGCACCCATGTCAACCAAGACGAGACTTGGCTAACGCTGTTCGATTTTTATCGGGCAACCGGTAATCACGACTCTTTTGAGCAACACGGCATTGATTACGCCAATCGCTTTGGACGCTCAGCACCTGCATGGTTTTCGATGCCCGATCTCGTCGCTAAGCTTCAGTCGGGCAGTGGGGCGAGCACCGATCGCAAGGCGGACGCTGCCGCCCAATGGACCGCGCCATCAAACGTTGGCGTTCAATCGGTGGCTGCTTTGCGCGGCACATTGGCGAAAGCACAACAACCTTGGCGAATCGATTGGACCAAGGTGAAGAATATCGATCCCGCCGCATTCGATTTGCTTGGTTCGCTCTTCTCAGCGTGGGCGCTTCAGCCAGTTCGGTTGGAATTCTTGGGTCTGCGGCAACTCGACACGGTGTTGAAAAACATAACGCCCTCGGGTCAACGCGAAGTCCCACCGGCCGCGTGGAAGTTGCGCATGGAGGCGCAGCGCGTCACGCATCGGCCAGACGACTTTGAGTTGACAGCTCTCGACTACTGCGTGACGTACGAAGTTTCTCCGCCGTCGTGGGACGGAGTCAAATGCAACTTCAAGACACTTGATCCCGATAGCCAATTCGGTGGATCGACGATCATTGGCGATGCGTTTCGAGATTCGATGTCAGCACCGGGCACCAGCAATTTTGGCGATACCCACATGGGGGCGGCCTCGTCTCAATTTCATCACATCACAGCCGTCGAGCTGTCTGGACATATTTTGGGTGATGCAACCCAAGCGCTTGAGCGGTTGGAGACCAAGCTGTTCGGCGCAGATTTGATGTCGATTTCATGCGCGAAGCTCATTCGCGTCGATTTTTCAGCTGCCGGAACGCTGCTCAACTGGGTCAGCGCGCGCCAATCCGAAGGTCGGGTGGTGCAGTTCACCGATGTGCATCGCATGGTGGCCGCGTTTTTCCACGTCATCGGCATCTCAGAACACGCCCGCGTCATGGTGCGCCGAGACTAACTCTGCTTTTGATGCGTTCCGTCACACGCAGCACCAATTGGTGACAAAAAATAGTTCATCAAACCATACTTGATTTTCTACGCGAACAAGTCGCGCTAAGTGCTTCATTCATAACAAAAATACACTGAAGTACTGCATCTAAGTAGCTGATTCCACTTGGTTTTTTGTTTTTTTAGCCGCTTTGAGCGGCTCTCATTTTGAGTTACAGTGGAAAATAATGGTGGAAAAGGGGAATTTTTGGGATTTCCCGGCGATTTCATCGCCAAAACTCCCCAACAAGACACTTCCAATCCAACCACGAGTCAACCAGTCAGTGAGCAAGTTTGCGTTCAAAGGTGCTACCCACACCAGCCTCGACGACAAGGGTCGGCTCAACATGCCGACCCGGTTTCGTGACGCCTTCGCGCAGTCCAACAATGAGTTAACGATTACGCGTCACCCACACGGCTGCTTGCTCATTTTCACTCGCCCGAACTGGGAGTCGTTCAGCGCGCAAATTGAGGTGATGCCCATCGACTCGCAATGGGTCAAACGCATGTTCTACGGCTACGCCATGGACATGGAGTTGGATAAATCTGGGCGCGTTTTGATCACGCCAGAGCTTCGAAGCACGGCGCAACTCAGCGCGGGTAGCGAAATCGTTTTGCTGGGCATGGGCAGATACGTCGAATTGTGGGAGCGTCAGTTGCACGCCGCGCATGAAGCAAAAGCCATGACCAACGAAATCCCCCAGGGTTTCAAAGATTTGGCGTTTTGAGAGCGCATGGTGAACAACTTCAACCACACGACCGTGCTGCTCAACGAGGCGGTAAATGCCCTGCTTTGCGGTGGTGGAACCGTCGATGTTGCGAACTCGCCGAGGCTCTTCATTGACGGCACGTTTGGCCGGGGTGGGCACTCCAAGCTGTTGCTGTCAAAGCTCCCGCCCGACGACAGTTTGCTCGTGTTCGACAAGGACCCTCAAGCGATTTCGGCTGCGAAAAGCATTGGCGATTCGCGACTCCGCATTCAGCATGAGGCATTTTCTGGGCTTGTCAATTTGTCACCGCACAGCGTCGATGGCATCTTGCTAGACCTAGGTGTGAGCTCGCCGCAAATAGACGAGGCCGCACGCGGATTTTCATTTCGGTTTGACGCGCCACTGGACATGCGCATGGACACCACACGCGGACAAACCGTCGCTCAGTGGCTAGAGACTGCGTCAGTTGATCACATGAAAGAGGTGCTTCGTGACTATGGTGAAGAACGGTTTGCTGCTCAGATTGCAAAGGCGATTGATGCTTGCCGACAGATCGGGAAGCCAATTTGCACAACCCGTGAACTGGCCGAGCTCGTGGCTAGCACGGTCAAAACCCGCGAACCGGGCCAGAACCCTGCAACGCGCACATTTCAGGCTTTTAGGATTTACATCAACGCCGAGCTTGAGGAATTGCAACACGCGCTCACCGCGAGCCTGAACATTCTCAAACCAGGCGGCGTGCTTGTCGTGATCAGCTTTCACTCGCTAGAGGATCGCATCGTCAAGCAGTTCATAGCCGCGCATTCTCGCGAGGTCATCGACCGGCGCGCACTGTTCGCAACGCCAAAACCCATGAGGTTAAAGGCCCTTGGGCGAGTAAAGCCGAGCGCGCAAGAGATTGCAAG
>JANOPN010000164.1:0-1854 GCA_031421855.1 Comamonadaceae bacterium | reverse complement strand
AAAAACTGCCTAACGATCCCTGGGGCCGCAGCTATTTGTACCTGAACCCGGGTGTCAAAGGCGAAATTGACGTGCTGTCATTTGGCGCAGACGGGCAGGCGGGCGGCGAGGGGAAGAATGCGGATGTGGGCTCCTGGAACTAGAGGTGTCGCCCCCACGCCTTCTCACTTCGTGTAGACGCTGCCCCCCGAGGGGGCTAATTTCCCTTGGGGCGGCCCGTCGAAAAATTGCACCTCTGGCCGATTTCGATGCGGGGGTGGTGTGAATCTCAAGGGCTCTCGGCGGCTAACACAATTGGGTTTCACCTTGCTGGAGCTGTTGTTGGTCGTGGCCATCATTGCAATTGCGTCGGCGGGAGTTACTTTTGCTTTGCGGGACCCGGCGCAGACGCAGTTGGAGCGCGAAGTCGTTCGGCTGGCGGCTTTGTTGGAATCGGCTCGGTCGCGGTCCATGGCCACAGGCGTTCCGGTTTATTGGCGCAGCACCGACACGGGGTTTGCTTTTGACGGCTTGCCCGCGGGGTCAATCCCGCAGGGTTGGCTCTCAGCGGACGTGACCGTGGCGCAGCCGGGGTTGATCGTTTTGGGGCCAGAGCCGATCATCGCGCCGCAGTCGGTTCGGCTGATGTCAAAAAGTCAAAATGGGCGTTCATTGGCCGTGGCAACGGATGGCGTCAGGCCGTTCACAGTTCAAGCGGCGGTCGCACCGTGAGCCGACTTGGCGCACGGTGGCAACATGCCCGAAATTGCCAACATCGGCAACCAAGTCGAGCAGGCCGACTTGCCGGATTCACTCTGGTTGAAGTGCTGGTCGCCCTGGGTATCGTCGCGATTGCACTGGGCGCGGGGGTTCAGGCCACCTCAGCACTCACTCGCAACGCAGAACGCCAGTCCGACATGCTTTTGGCCCATCTGTGTGCCGAAAACGAGCTGGCCAAAGTGAGATTGTCCAAACAAATGCCCGGCGTGGGCGACACCCGCGTGCCTTGTGACCAAGCCGGTCGCAGCCTGGCCGTGGTGTTAACGGTTCGACCCACACCCAACCCCAATTTCCGGCGGGTTGATGCCCAAGTTGTCGATGCCGAAGTGCCCATTTTGAAGCTTTCCACTGTGTTGGGGCGAGTCTGATGCGCTCAAGCCCAAAGCCAGTCCCGCGACTTGACCACAGCCAAGGTTTCACACTGATTGAGGTGCTGGTGGCCATCAGCGTGATGGCTGTGATGGCTGTTTTGAGCTGGCGCGGCCTGGACGGCATGACCCAGGCCCAGGCGCAGTTGCAAACCCGCGCTGACCAGGTGCTCACCTTGCAGGCGGGCTTGAACCAATGGAGCACCGATCTGGATGCCGTGTTGCAGTTGCCACAAATGGAGCCACTGGAATGGGATGGCCGTGCGCTGCGCATGACGCGACGCAGCGCACCGACATTGGGGGCGAATGCGTCAACCAACGCTGCAACTCGCACAGCTACAGCCGTGGCGGACGAAGCCATGCTGGTGGTGGCCTGGACGCGACGCGACGTGGGTGGCGCAGGAAGTGTGGGAAATGCGGGAAGTTCCGGCGGCGGCCAATGGCTGCGCTGGCAGTCGCCCGCCTTGCGCACCCGTGGCGAGGTCGAGCTTGCGTGGGCAGCGGCTGGCCAATGGGCGCAAAACCCGGGTGACGATTTGAAGGCGCGCGAAGTTCAAATTGCGGCGCTGAGCGATTGGCAGGTGTTTTTTTACCGGGGCGACGCGTGGACCAACCCGCTTTCAAGCAGCGGAAACGCGACACCTGCCGCTGGCGCACCCTCTGGCACTTTCAGTTCTGGCCCGGCTGCCGTGCTGGCCGCGAATGTCGCCAATGCCTTGGCCAATGC
>JANOPN010000163.1:0-3975 GCA_031421855.1 Comamonadaceae bacterium | reverse complement strand
CCGGAGAACGAGCGCAAAATGAATCTGCCATCAGGGCTGACTCGCTCGTAGCTGCCAAGCTCAGACTGCGGGTTGTCGCCGTCAAGTGCCAAGTATTGCGCCGGTTCGATGCACGCGGAAGGACTGTCAGTGGTGGATTTGAGCCGATGTTCAAGGGCGGCGCGCCAAGCACGGTCGGGCATCACGCCTTGAATGGGCCATGGGTGGACGCCTTGGCCATTGACGACGATTGCTGTTGGAAAATGATCGACAACGGTTTGATTCAACGCAGACGTGGTCGATGCACACGCCGTCGGTGCAGACGCGGCGTGTTTCAGCTCGTCAGACCAGCCCGTGGCAGCAGTCGCCGCTTGCCATTCGTCGAAAGTGACCCGTGAGTCGCGATGAATGACGACAGCAAACCCGAGCGAGTGAGCCACGGCGTTCATGCGAGGCCATTCGCTCATTGAATATGGCATTCGGGGGGACAGCCAAACGTTCAGCTGTGGGCGATTTGTTGGCGAACAAGCAGCCTGCGCTGGCGATTTGAATTCACGCCCATGTGCGAATGCAACGGCCAAACTGATCAGCAGCCCGACCGCAACGCGACTTGCTTGCTGCATTGTTTGATTCGTCATGAATCGAGTGGGTTCGGACTGGCAAAAAAGGCGCGTGACCATGAAAAAAGCCCCGCGAGCGGGGCTTTTTGGTCGTCGCGAAGATTACTTCGAAACGGTGCGGGTACCCACAACTTCAATTTCAACGCGACGATTTTTCGCTTTGCCTTCTTTGGTCTTGTTGTCAGCAACTGGCTGTTTCTCGCCTTTGCCTTCGGTGTAGATGCGGTTCTTCTCGATGCCTTTTGACACCAAGTAGGCCTTGACTGCTTCCGAGCGGCTGACCGACAGCTTTTGGTTGGCGGCGTCGCTGCCATCAGAGTCGGTGTGACCGACGGCGATGATGACTTCTAGGTTGACGTTTTTGACTTTCGACACGAGGTCGTCCATCTTGGCTTTGCCTTCAGGCTTGACAACCGATTTGTTCACGTCAAAGAACGAGTCAGCTGCAAAGGTGACTTTTTCGACGGTTGATTTAGGAGCGGCTGGTGGCGCGACAGGTGCGACAACAGGAGGTTTGACTGGATCAGCAACGGATGGTGCTACTGGGGCGGCCGCTGGTGCCTCAACCGGAGCAGGAGCCGGAGCTGCGCGTGGCGCAACCGGTGGAGCAGCTGGTGTTGGTGCGATGGCACCGTCGCAACCTGCAGCAGCAGATGCTGGGGTCCACATCGCATCGCGCCAGCACATCGTACCGTCAGCACTGCGCCATTGCAGGTTGCCGTGGGCATTGCGCCAGTTGTCTGAGTTTGTGGAAGAGCCAGCAGCAAAGGCAGTACCAGCGAGTGATGCAGCTGCAAACAGCAGAGCCACGGTGTTCAATTTTTTCATGTTTCTCCTCAATCCAGGAAGGGGGTGCAGCCGGGCTGCGGAAACACGCCTTACGTGACCATCACCTAAAACGTTCCAACGGATTGTGCCATAGCACCCGCACGCAGCGCCAGTAGTCTTGTTTGCCAGTGCCCATGCAGCGGGCTTTGTTGCACCGATGCGACATACGGACCCCGGCGTGGGTTGTCGAGAAACCCACAGGTTTGTTGTATCGGCTAACCTTCAAGCCTGTTTCGGTGTCGCCCTCACGCCAGTAGCCGTGTTGATTTGAGGGCTTTTTAGGGTTGTTGTCATGCGCGTCAAGACTGGGTTACGTTCTTATATCTGTTGCACTGGGTTGACCTTGGTTGTGGCCGCGAGTTCCGTTCAGGCTCAAATCGCGCCCAAAGAAACCATGCCTGCGCTGGTTGCCGCGCCGAGCACGGAGCAAATGATTGAGCAATTGCGCCAGCCCCGCACCCGCAGTTTTCGCAACCTCTCGGTTGAACAGGCCCCCACCGATGGTCAAGGCGTTGTGCCGGCTGTTGCCAATGCCCCCAAACCGTCGCTTTCGCTGTTGGTGCAGTTTGAGTTCGACTCTGCCAAGGTGGCCGCGTCGAGCAAGCTGGCGTTGACGAACTTGGCCGAAGCCTTGAAGTCGCGTGAACTACTGGCCTCGCGATTTGCGGTTGAAGGCCACACCGATGCCCAAGGCGCTGCGGCCTACAACCAAAGACTGTCATCGAGTCGTGCTGACTCGGTGCGCGCATTTTTAATGGCGCAGCAAATTGACGGCGTTCGATTGGTGGCGTCAGGCAAGGGCTCAAGCGAGTTGGCCAATCCGCAAGACCCCAAAGCCAGTGAAAACCGCCGCGTGCGAATCGTGAACCTCGATTGAACTCAATTTGAGCAACCAAACAGGTATTTTTGAATGATATTGGCACTTGGTCACCGGATCCATTGGCTTTGTCGCTATTATTTTTTAAGTAGTTGATGTGACCCGAATCGCGCGCCGGCGCCGACTGTCAACCCTTTGGCGCGCGCCGTCTGGCCTCAAGCGCTGGTTGGGTGCCCAGCGTCCGGCGGTCGTGACTTGGGTTTTAGCCGCGTTTTTTTGTTTGTGGATCTTGGTCGATGTGCTGTTGTTGCAGCTCAGCACGGGGGTGTCCCGGGCCACTTACGACCGCATGGTCAAAAGCCGGTTGACCGCGGCGGCACCTGACCCGCGACTCGTCATCGTTGACATTGATGAGGCGAGCCTTGCCCGCATGAGCAACGAGTTTGGTCGCTGGCCGTGGCCGCGCGACACACTGGCCACGGTGCTGGACCACATTGAGCGCCAAGATCCCGCCGCCGTGGTGTGGGACATCAGTTTTGCCGACGCTGATCGCATCAGCCCGGGGGGCGATGCGGCGTTCAACGCGTCGGTGGCAAAAAGCGCCCACAGCCACTTCGCGGTGATTCGCCTGCCAAGCGGCAATGACGCGCACAGCAAAATCACCCGCGAGCAATTGCCGACGCTGTGGATGACCGATGCGCTGGCGGCCGTGCGACCAAGCGGCATCACCAGCACGGTTGCCATGATCGCACCCGCTTTGCGCGATGTGGCGCGCTCGCGTTTGGGCACCAACAATGCCACGCCCGACGTGGATGGCGTGGTCAGGCGTTTTCGACTCGCTGAGGCACTTGCCGACGGCAGTCGGCTGATGAGCTTGCCGGTGAGCGTTGTTGCTGCACTCAGACCCGGCTCGATCCAAACCTTGTCGGATTCAGCGACCCAAGCGTCATTGATCGCATGGCGGCAGCGATCTGGGCTTTATCCACGGGTTGCTTTTGCCGATGTGTTTGCCCAAGCCGAAGGTGGGTCGTCGAAAGCAATGGATTTCAAAGGCAAGATTGTTGTGATCGGCTCCACCGCGCCCAGTTTGCATGACATTCATCCCACGCCGCTATCGCCCACGATGCCGGGCGTCGAGTCGTTGGCGACCGTCATTGACAACGCGGTGAACGCGCGCGGGTTGGCGGAGTTGAGCCCGTTGGCGCAAGCTGTTGCGGCCATGTTGTTGTGCGCCACGCTGGCCGCTTGGGTGCAGTGGCGGGGAATTGCGAGTCTGGCCCCGGCTTTGGTGGCATTGCCCGTGGCGTTGTTGGTGGCGACATTTGCGAGTTTGCACGGCCCCGTGTTTGTGGATTTGAACTTGAGCGCGGGAATTGGTTTGGTGTTTTTGGCGCTGCTGCGGGTGTTTGATGGCTTTCGCATGGATCATTGGCTCAGCGTTCAGGCGCTGGCGCCTGGCGCGCGGCTGGTGTCGGCCTTGTTGCGCGAGCCGATCACCGACGCTGACTTGAGCCGGGTGATGGACAAGCTCGCCAAGCTTGGCCGCAACACGCGCCTGGTGTGCGCCGAGTCGCAAGCGACTTGGCCGTCTGTTGTGCGGTGGCCTGCGACAGCTTGTTGCCTGAGTTTGGTCGGACCCAGCGACGAGGTCGAGTCCGCAGCGACATGGCTACCGCGCGTCCTCAAATGTGTGGATGTCAGCCCCACTTGTGTTGCTCCTGCTGCACAGCC
>JANOPN010000162.1:0-50481 GCA_031421855.1 Comamonadaceae bacterium | reverse complement strand
GCGGGGTCAACCCAAAACTCCAGCATGCAACGCGGCGCGTGGTGTGCACCCGCAACGGCTCCGGTGCGAAGCTCGCGAACGTCGCGAACGTCAACCAACTGAATCGGCGCACCCGCGTTGATTTGCGCCAGCACATCTGACGGGGTCAGCGTGATGACCTCCCGAGTCGCAGCATCGACCAATTGTTGGGCAGAGACGGTGATTGGCATGACGCGGATCCTCAATTTTTGATCAAAGTGCGAATTTTCGTCGCAAAATGGGTGATGACTCGACCATACACCGCAAGCCGCAGCCCATTGACGAATCGGCTTTCAACGACCTGCGCATCGTTGACGCTTGCGGCCTTGAGCGGCTGCACCACCATTGCCGTCGTCGGCAGTGTGGCCAGCGCGACCGTCACCGCCGCTGGCGTTGCGGCATCCGCGACCGCCACAGCCGCAGGCGCAGCTGTTGCCGTCACGAAAACTGCGATTGAGACCGGCGGGCGTGTTGCCGAAAAAATGATTGATCACGCAGCCGCCCAAGCCGCCCGAGAGGCCGCCGAGAAACAAGCACTTGAAGCCGCAGCAAAAGCAGTTGTCAAGCCCTGACAGTCAAAACCCGCCCCTCACAGCGCCAGCGCACGCCCGATCAAGATCTTTTGCACATCGCTGGTGCCTTCGTAGATTTGGCAAACCCGCACATCGCGGTAAATGCGCTCAACCGGGAAATCGCTCACATAGCCGTAGCCGCCGTGGATCTGGATCGCGTGCGAGCAAACGCGCTCGGCCATCTCGCTGGCAAACAGCTTGGCCATTGCTGCTTCTTTTAAGCAAGGCTTACCGGCATCCTTGAGCGCAGCAGCGTAGTGAATCAGTTGGCGCGCGGCTTCTATTTGGGTGGCCATGTCGGCAAGTTTGAATTGCACCGCTTGGTGCTGAAAAATCGGCTGCCCAAAGGTGACGCGGTCTTTCGAGTAGCGCAGCGCCGCCTCGAACGCCGCGCGCGCCATGCCGATGCACTGACTGGCAATGCCAATGCGCCCACCCTCAAGCCCGCTGAGCGCGATCTTCAAGCCCTGCCCCTCGTCGCCAATTCGACTCTCAAGCGGCACGCGGCAGTTCTCTAATCGAATTTGAGCCGTGTCGCTGGCATGCTGGCCCAGTTTGTCTTCGATTCGCGCCACTTCATAACCCGCTGTCGCCGTGGGCACGATGAAGGCGCTGATGCCCTTTTTGCCTGCAGCCTTGTCAGTGACCGCCATGACGATGGCGATGTCACCATTCTTGCCACTGGTGATGAATTGCTTAACCCCATTCAAGACGTAGCAGTCGCCGTCAAGGGTCGCGGTGGTTCGCAAGCCACCCGCTTCGCTGCCCACATGTGGCTCCGTGAGCGCGAACGCCCCCAACCAATCGCCGCGTGCCAAGGGCTTGAGAAAAGCTTGCTTTTGCGCCTCACTGCCCCAGGCCATCAAGATCGAGCAGACCGGGCAATTGTTGACACTGATGACGGTCGAGGTCGCGCCGTCGCCCGCTGCGATTTCTTCCAAAATCAAGGCCAGACTCAAATAGTCCAGCCCAGCGCCACCGTAGGCCTCGGGTACAGCGACACCGTAGCAACCCAAATCAGCCAAGCCCCGCAATTGCTGGCGTGGAAAATGGTGCGATTTATCCCACTGCGCCGCGTGGGGTGCGATTTCAGCTTGCACGTATTGGCGAATCGCGTCTTGGATGGCGGTGTGGTCTTCTGACAGGATCATGTCGGCACTTTCTCGCTGATTTCTTCGTATTGAGCGCAATGCGCCACTTTTGGACCAAGCTCGGTGCGGATCAGCAAATAACCCGTGCAAAACTGCTGCATGGTCTCGCCGGTGGGCGATGTCGCCGTCCAGCGAAGGTTAGAAAACGACTGATCAGCACCCATCGCGATGTGACCGAGCATTTCAAATTGCCAAACATGGACCGGCCGAGCGGCGTAAATCGCACAAAGGCTTCGATGGTTGGCGCGCATTGGCGCATCAATCGGCCATGAAGTGACGTCGACCGACTGACCACGCGGGTGGGAAATCGCGCTCGGGCTGTGCCACAAGTCGGCGACGGCATCGCCATCGCGGCGGTTGAACGCGTCGCGGTAATCGGCGAAAAAGCCGCACACGTCAGCATCACTCACGCGTCACCACGCCAATCGCGCGCCGTCATGGTTCAAATAAGAGCCGTTGTCACTCAGTTGCAGGCCGGCCAACACTTGGCGCATGCCGGATACCGACTCCTCAACCGAGATATCGGCGTTGGCGCCACCCATGTCGGTGCGCACCCAGCCCGGGTGCATGGCGACACAAATGGCCTTGTCTCTGAGCACCACAGACGCATCTTTGAGCACCGAATTCGCCGCTGCTTTGGACGCCCGATAGACCCAAGCGGATGCGTTCTCGCGCAGGCCGATTGATCCCATTCGAGACGACATCACCATCAATTTGGCACCAGTGGGCGCAAAACTGCCGCTCAGCTGCGCAATGACGCGCATGGGGCCAAGCACGTTGGTTCGCATCACCGAGTCAAAATCCGCCAGGCTCGGAGACTGCAAACCCGCCACTCGCTCGCCAGACACACCCGCGTTGACGATGATCAAATCAAAGCACTGGCCGGCGACGTTGCGCCCCAAACCGCGGGTGCTGACGTCATCCGTGACATCCAATTCAAACGCCGTGGCACCCAAAGCAGCAATGCGGGCAAGACCCGCATCATCACGCGCGGTTGCCACGACCTCATGCCCCTCGGCCCGGTACTGGCGCACAAACTCAAGCCCCAAACCCCGCGAGGCACCTAAAACCAGTATTTTCATGGATTATTTGCTCTTGGTCACCGGATTCATTGGGTTTGTTGCTATCAAAATAATATTTACACCAGCTCGATGCACATGGTTGTGCCTTCGCCGCCGCCGATGCAAAGCGTCGCTACGCCCTTGGTCAAACCCCGCGCCTTCATGGCGTGGATCAAGGTCACCATGATGCGAGCGCCGCTGGCACCGATCGGGTGGCCCAGTGCGCACGCGCCGCCGTTGACGTTGACGATGTCGTGGCTCACGCCCAACTCTTTCATCAGCGCCATCGGAACGACAGCAAACGCTTCGTTCACTTCCCACAATTGCACGTCGCCCACGCTCCATCCGGCCTTGGCCAGCGCCTTTTGGGTTGCGCCAACGGGCGCAGTGGTGAACCACTCGGGTTCTTGCGCGTGGTATGCATGCGACACCACTTTGGCAATTGGCTTACAGCCCAATTTGGCAGCGGTGCTGGCAAGCATCATCACCATGGCTGCAGCGCCGTCGTTGATGCTGGACGACGACGCGGCGGTGACCGTGCCGTCTTTTTTGAACGCCGGGCGCAAAGAGGCAACTTTGTCCAATTTGGCTTTGCCAGGGCCTTCGTCAATGCTGATGACGGTGTCGCCGCTGCGGCCTTTGACGGTCACTGGGGCGATCTCAGCGGCAAAACCGCCGTTGGCGATTGCGGCTTGAGCGCGCTTAACAGATGCAATGGCAAATGCGTCTTGCTCTTCGCGGGTGAAGCTGTAGTGCCCTGCGCAGCTCTCGGCAAACGTGCCCATCGCGCGGCCAGGCTCATAAGCATCTTCCAAGCCATCCAACATCATGTGGTCCATGACGCGGTCGTGGCCGATGCGGATGCCGCTTCGGCCTTTGAGGAGCAAATGCGGCGCGTTGGTCATGCTCTCCATGCCGCCCGCCACAACCACCTCGGCACTACCAGCGACCAACATGTCGTGTGCGAACATCGCTGCGCGCATGCCCGCACCGCACATTTTCGAGATCGTGACCGCGCCTGCGCCCTTGGGCAACCCGCCCTTGAACGCCGCTTGGCGAGCAGGCGCTTGGCCTTGACCTGCCATTAAGCAGTTGCCAAAAATCACCTCGCTTACCGCATCAGGCGACACACCCGCGCGCTCAACTGCCGCTTTGATGGCCACGCCTCCAAGGTCGTTGGCGGCGAGCGTTGCAAAGTCGCCTTGAAACGCGCCCATTGGCGTGCGAACGGCGCTGACGATGACGACAGAATCTTGGGTGGTGGCAGCTTGCATGGTTTTCTCCGAGGTAAAAAGACTTGAGGCAAAAGGGGCGAAAGGGGCAAAGCGGGGCTAAGCGGGCGTGTTGGCGTGAACAGATGAACGGTGGGTGGCGAATCGCTTGTCGCGATCGTAGGGAAACACATCATGCACGTATCCGGCTTGGATGCGCTCTTTGTGGCCCTGCCAAAAAGCGGCATCGAGCAAGTCGCCGTGCTCACGCATGAAGACTTCTCGCACCCTCGGGTTGCCGAGCAAAAAAGGGCCAAAGGTCTCAGGAAACACGTCGTACTTGCCAACGTTGTACCAAATTTCGCCCGACATCTCGTCTTCTTCGTTGCGGGGCGCGGGCACTTTGCGAAAAATGCAGTCGGTCAGGTACTCGATCTCGTCGTAGTCGTAAAACACCACTTTGCCGTGGCGCGTGACGCCAAAGTTCTTCCAAAGCATGTCGCCAGGGAAGATATTGGCGCGCACCAAGTCTTTGATGGCGTTGCCGTATTCAATCACGGCTTGCTCCATTTGCTTGGTCGCGCGGCGGTCGTTGGCGTTGTCAAAAGCATCTTGCAAGTAAATGTTTAGCGGCACCATTCGCCGCTCAATGTACAGGTGCTTGATGATGACCTCGATTTGCCCGTCGCCGTCGCGATCTGAAATCTCCAACTGACTGGGGGCGAATTTTTGGATCTCAGCGATCAATTCGTCGTCAAAGCGCTCGCGCTGAAACGCCACGTCGCTGTACTCCAGCGTATCAGCCATTCGCCCCACGCGGTCGTGCTGCTTGACGAGCAAATACTTGCCCTTGATGGTCTCGCGAGTCGTGTCTTTTTGCGGCGGGTAATAGTCTTTGATTAACTTGAACACATAAGGAAAACTGGGCAGGTCAAACACCAGCATCACCATGCCCTTGATGCCCGGTGCGATGCGAAACCGGTCTGAGCTGTGACGCAAATGCTCCAAAAACTCGCGGTAAAAGAGCGTTTTCCCTTGTTTGGCCAAACCGAGGGCGCTGTAAATCTCGGCGCGCGGCTTGCGCGGCATCAAGCCGTGCAAAAACTGCACAAATGCAGACGGAATTTCCATCTCGACCATGAAATACGCTCGGGCAAACGAAAAGAGCAGCAGCAAATCGTCTTCGCCAAACAAAACCGCGTCAATCGTCAGCTCGCCATTGGCTGTGTGCAAAATCGGCAGCGCAAACGGCAACTCACTGAAGCCGTTGACGACTTTGCCAATCAGATAAGCCCCCTTGTTGCGATAAAACAAGCTCGACAACACCTGAATCTGGAAATTGGTCCTCAGTTTGCTGTCACCGATTTGGCCTTGGACCGCTCGGTGCACATCTTCCACGTCTCGCGCCAAGTTTTCAAACGGCAATTGCAGCTGAAAGTTATTCACAATTCGCTCCAACACCTGGGGCAAATCGTCGCGGGTCGGGTAGTAGGCGCGGTACGTGAGCGTGGCCGCTGGCTCGTTGTTTTCGATGTACTCCGTGCTCACTGCCGGTCGAACGAAAATGAAACTGTTGTGGAAATACGTTCGATGCAGAATCTTGGTCGTGATCGAGTTAAAAAACGTCTCTGCCAACTCGGGCTGGTGGTGATCGATCAACAAGCCGATGTAGTGCAGCTTGACCTGGCTCCAAACCTCCATCGCCTGCTCACCCGCTTTGAACTCATCTTCTAGCCGCCTGACGGTTTCTCGCACGCGAAGATCGTAAAACTCAATCCGCTCGCGTTGGGCGCGCTGCTGTCCATGCCAGTCAGCTGCTTCAAATCGCTGCTTGGCCCGAGCAGATTCCGCACGAAACAACTGATAGTGGCGATTGAATCCATCGCGCATGGCGCAAGCAATGTCGTATGCCAAGCCCGAATCCAGCCGCTGGGGGAACATCATCTCGTCGCACTTTCATGGTGAACACCCGAAGTCAAAGCGCGGATCGCGGCAGCGCGCTGCGGTTGAATCTCCGCACTGGCCGACATCGTGACATTCAAATCTTTCACCAAACCGTCGCGAATGCCGTAAATCCACCCGTGCACACTGACCGACTGCCCCTTAGACCAGGCATCCATCAACACCGTCGACACCGCAACATGGGCTACTTGCTCAATCACATTGAGCTCGCACAATCGCGCAGAACGCTCTTGCTCGGGTAATGCGCCCAAGTGTTCGTGGTGCCGATCACGCACGTCGCGAATGTGTTGAATCCAATTGTCTGCCAGACCCACACGCGAGTCATCCATGGCTGCCTGAACACCGCCGCAGCCATAGTGGCCGCAAACAATCACATGCTCAACCTTGAGCACATCCACCGCGTACTGAATGGTCGACAACGCATTCAAATCCGAATGAACCACCACATTGGCGATGTTTCGGTGTACAAAAACCTCGCCTGGCTCCAAACCCGTGATCTGGTTGGCAGGCACGCGCGAGTCGCTGCACCCAACCCACATGTATCGTGGTGCTTGTTGTTGACTCAAGTTCGTGAAAAAACCCGGTTTCTCACGCGCGACTTGGGCGGCCCAATCTCGGTTGTGTTGCAAAAGGTGGCGTAGTGGCATGGGGTGTCGAGCCTAAATTTTGGCAAACATGTCGCGTAGCACGTCAAGCGCCGGCTCGGCATCGATCACCGCCATGCGCGACACCAACCGCGATCGATCAATCGCGCGAATCTGATCGAGGGCCACCGATGCCTCTTTGCGCTTCAGTGTGATGTGAACTCGGCTGGGCCACGGGCGGTGGGTGCTGGTGATCGGCGCGGCAATCACGGTGGCCAAGTGCTCATTCATCTCGTTGGGAGACACCACGAGGCACGGCCGTCGTTTGTTGATCTCCCGTCCGACCGTGGGGTCTAAGTTCACCCACCACACTTCGCCTTGGCGAGGGTAGTGGGCATCAGACATCGTCACCCCAGCCCTCGTCCACAGGTACATCGCCCCACAACGAGGCGTGCTCGGTGCCACGCTCGAGTGACTGGTCGGCACTCTGCGCCGAGCACTGCACAAATGCATCAGCCCACCCATGTCGAGGTGATTTCGCAGGCTTGAGCACAATGCTTTGCGATGTCAACTCAATGTGCAAACGCGACGACTTAGTCAACGCAAGCTCGTCCAATATCACTTTAGGCAAGCGAATTCCTAGCGAGTTACCGACTTGAACGATTTGAGTTTGCATATTGCGAGATAAACACTAGACGATATTGGATCGGATTTTGTGACTACATTGTAGCCACATCGACACGCTCACGCCGTCTCCGCAAACAACTCTCGCCCAATCAACATGCGGCGAATTTCGCTCGTGCCAGCGCCAATCTCGTACAACTTGGCGTCTCGCCACAGGCGTCCCAGCGGGTACTCATTGATATAGCCATTGCCGCCAAAAATTTGGATGCCATCGCCAGCCATTTTGGTGGCCTGCTCGGCGCACCACAAAATTACGCTGGCGCAGTCTTTGCGCACTTGGCGCACGTGTTCGGTGCCGAGCATGTCCAAGTTTTTGCCAATCGTGTAGCAAAACGCTCGCCCCGCTTGCAACACGGTGTACATGTCAGCCACCTTGCCTTGGATGAGTTGAAACTCGCCGATGCTTTGGCCAAACTGCTTGCGGTCGTGGATGTACGGAATGACGTTGTCCATCACCGCTTGCATGATGCCAATCGGCCCGGCAGCCAAAACGGCGCGTTCGTAATCCAAGCCGCTCATCAGCACCTTGGCACCATTGTTCAGCCCGCCGATGATGTTCCCCGCGGGCACTTCGACATCTTGAAAAACCATCTCACCCGTGTGGCTGCCGCGCATGCCCAGTTTGTCGAGCTTTTGGGCCGTTGAAAACCCCTTCATGCCTTTTTCGACGATGAATGCCGTCACCCCGCGTGCACCCATTTCAGGCTCGGTCTTGGCGTAGACGACCATCGTGTCGGCATCAGGCCCATTCGTGATCCACATCTTGCTGCCGTTTAGCAAGTAATACCCACCTTTGTCCTCGGCCTTCAACTTCATGCTAATGACGTCTGAGCCCGCGCCGGGCTCGCTCATGGCCAAGGCACCGACGTGTTCGCCGCTGACTAACTTGGGCAAATATTTAGCTCGCTGCGCCTCGTTGCCGTTGCGTTTGATTTGATTCACGCACAAATTCGAGTGCGCGCCGTAGCTCAAGCCAATGGCGGCTGAGGCCCGCGAAATTTCTTCCATCGCGATCATGTGGGCCAAGTAGCCCATGCCCGCACCGCCGTATTCCTCGCCCACGGTGATGCCGAGCACGCCAATCTCGCCCATTTTTCGCCACAAGTGCATGGGGAATTGGTCGTTTTTGTCCGCTTCGGCGGCAAGTGGCGCGATCTCGGCTTGCGCAAACTCACGCACCGCGTCTCGCAATTCGTCGATGTATTCACCAAGTTGAAAGTTAAGTCCGGGCAAGCTCATGGGGTCTCCTGATGTTTTGCAATGGTGAAATGTTGAATCGTGGTGCTTACGTGTTGACTTCTGTCGCGACGTTTCGAGTCGTGGTGGGTTTGGGCTCCACTTTTGCGAGCAACTGCTTCGCCTCTTTTTCGTGGACTTTAATCTCGTCGAGCTGGACGTGCAATTCGGCCATCTGCCCCTCTAGCTCGTCGCGGTGCGCTGCCAAGACCAGCAAAAACTTGCGCAGCTGCACGCCCGTGTCGCGGGGGCTTTCGTACAAATCGATGATGTCCTTGGCCTCTGCCAAGCTGAAACCCAGTCGCTTGGCTCGCAGGGTGAGCTTCAGCCGGGTTCGGTCGCGCGCGCTGTACACCCGCAGTCGCCCGCCCGGCCCGCCCCTCGTGGGCGTGAGCAAGCCCATGTCCTCGTAAAAGCGAATGGCACGCGTCGTGAGGTCGAACTCTTGCGCCAAATCGCTGATGGTGTGGGTTGCGGTTGAAACAGGCACTTGAACGAGTACTTTGTGAATGCTGGATTTTGAAAACCAATCGCGAAGCGAACAACTCAGACAAGGGCGCGACAGCTCACCTTCATCTTGTCGCCTAGACTGTACCCCAATTGACGTTTACGTAAACGTCAAGCGACCAAGAAAAAGCACATGCCTGCGATGAACCCGAACGAACTTGAATTGCACTACCCGTGGGGCGACGCGCTGCCCGAACTGGGGTCTGCGTTGACACTCAAACCCGGTATCAAATGGGTGCGAATGGGTTTGCCTTTTGCGCTGAATCACATCAACTTATGGCTATTGCGCGATGCCATCGACGGCCGCGAGGGCTGGACCTTGGTTGATTGCTGCATCGACCAAACGTCTGCCCGCGAGCAGTGGGAGCAAATCATCGCTGCCGAGCTGGATGGCTTGCCGATTTTGCGGGTCGTTGCCACCCACATGCACCCCGATCACGTCGGCTTGGCGCACTGGCTGTGTGCCAGATTCAATGCGCCACTGTGGATGAGCGCCACCGACTACAACGCCGCGCGCTTGGCAAGCCAAAGCGCGACCGCCATGGGGGGCGAGCGCTCGGCCGCGTTTTTCGCGTCTCACGGTTTGACCGACCCTGACAGCCTGGCAAAAATCCGCGCGCGAAGCGGCTACTACCCCAGCCTTGTGCCCGCCCTGCCATCCAGCTACCGGCGCATGCTCCACGACGACACAATCTTGATTGGCGGCCGAGCATGGCATTGCATCGTCGGCTATGGCCACGCGCCGGAGCACATCGCGCTGCACTCACAGGGCGCCCCAAGCGGCGACCTGGACCCGGTTTTAATCAGCGGTGACATGGTTCTGCCCCGCATATCAACCAATGTCAGCGTCTACGAATTAGAGCCCGAGGGCGATGCGTTGAAGCTGTTTTTGGAGTCGATTGATCGGTTCTTGCCGTTGCCCCAACACACCCTGGTTTTGCCCAGCCACGGCAAGCCCTTCACCGGTTTGCATCGCCGCATCGCGCAGCTGCACGAACACCACCGCGATCGACTCGCGGAGGTCTTGGAGGCCTGCGCTGGCGAACCTCAATCAGCGGCAGAGATGCTACAAGTCTTGTTCAAACGCGAGCTCGACCTGCACCAGACCACGTTCGCCATGGGCGAGTCGGTGGCGCACTTGCATGCGCTTTGGTTTGCAGGTAAATTGCGCCGCGAACAAGACGCAAGCGGTGTTTACCGATTTGCCGCGATGACTTCAACCGACTGACCCCAGTGACTCGTTTCATCCGCCGTTGTGCATTGGCGGGGGTACTGCTGTACTCAAACCTCGCAGTCGCCATGGCCGTTGACATCACTGCTCTTTGGAGCTTCAAAGACCCTGCGGCCAGCGAGTTGCGATTCAGGCAAGCGCTTGCCACCAGCACGGGTGACGACCGCATCATTTTGCAAACCCAGATCGCGCGCACCCACGGGATGCGAAAGCAGTTCGAGCTTGCCCGACAAGTGCTGCGTGAACTAGAGCCCCAACTGGTCACCGCTGGCCCCGAGGCTAACGCCCGATTTTGGTTGGAGTGGGGTCGAACTTGGGCGTCGGCTTCACACCCAAAGGCAAGCTCAAATCACCATGACATAATTCAGGCGAGAGACGCGTTTGAGCGCAGCTTGGGACTAGCGAAAACCGCGCGAATGGACTCACTGGCCATTGATGCGATTCACATGCTGGCCTTTGTCGACACCGACCCGCCAAGCCAACTCAAGTGGGCGCAGCTGGCGTTGGATATCAGTTTGAGCTCAACCCAAGTTGCCGCGCGGGCGTGGGAGGCATCGATTCGCAACAACTTGGGCATGGCCCTGACCGGCCTCAGCCGGCTGCCGGAGGCGTTGGCGCAATTTGAGCAGGCCCTGACCCTTCGAAGAGCTGCCGGCAAAGCTGGAGATGTCGTCGTTGCCCGTTGGATGGTGGCTTGGACTCTTCGGCTGCTGAACCGAGTCGATGAGGCGCTGGGCATTCAACTGGATTTAGAAGCAATCGGTGAGTCGTCAAAGTCGCCAGACCCGCACGTGATGGACGAGCTGGCCGAGCTGTACGCCGCGCTTGCCAACGACACCCGAGCCGCCGCATACCGAGCCCGCGCCAAGCAATTGCGAGGCCATTAGCCACCGGTCTCAAACCGTCCTATTTTGATAGCATCAACATCAATAAAATCGGAGACCAAGGGCAGATATGACGTTAAAAAAGCCTCAAAGCAGGCCAAAAACGCGTCGAAGCACCCGTTGGTCAATCCCGTGACCCAAGCCACTGAACATATCCAGGCTCAAGTCTTTGCCCAAGACTGCACCCAAGTTTTGTAGGGCGATGGCTGCGTCGCGGCTGCCTTGCGGTGCGACGACTTCGTCGTCTTCGCCGTGAAACAAGTGAATGCTGCAACCCGAATTGACTCGAGTGGGTGGCGAAATGAATCGCCCCGACAGCGCGAAAACCTTGGCCGGTGCCGCGCCGTCAACCTGGGAGTAAGCCAATGACATCATCGCGCCCTGCGAAAAGCCCAGCAACGCCGTGTGCGTGTCGCTTACACCGAAGTGCGCTTGCCAAGCCTTGACGCTGGCTGCAAATGCGGGCATGGCCTGTTGGAGCCGCGTCGCTCGATTTGCATCCGTCGCGCCCTGCACGGGCATCCATTGCCAGCCAAAACCCGCCTCGCACCCAGTTGTGGCCTGCACACTCACGACCGCGGCCTCAGCGTGCGCCTGAGCAATCATGTCGCCAATGGGGGCCAAGTCTTGCGCGTCAGCGCCGTAGCCGTGAAACAGCAACACCAGTCGATTGGGGTTTGCGGGCGATTGAATCAAGATATCGTGGGTCAATTGCGTCCTACTTTTGTTTAGCCAACCTGTCAATGAATGCCCGCGTCGCGGCGGTGGCGGCTTGATCGGCCTGCACGGCATCGTCGCGAGCGATGAGCGCTTTTTCGATTGCCGCCTCGCTTTGAATCAGCTGCTGCGCGTAGCGCTTGCCCAGATCTGAGTGGCTGTTGACCAACGCCAAGTTGGTTCGCAACCGGGCTTGGTCGTCTGTGATGCGCTGCACGCCACCGTCTGCTTGAGTCTTGAGCAACGCCGCGTCGCGCTCGGTGCGTCTCAGCGAGGCAAGCGCAATGAGCGCCGAGCGCGTCGTGTCGTCTCGCGCAGTTTCGCCAAGGGTGTCCAGGTCGGCCCGCGACAAATCCACCATTTGCCGAGCATATTGGCGCGGCTGCTGCACAGTGGCTGCGTGCGACGCCTGCCCCTTCGCGCCAACCCGCAGACTCACGCGCCAGCTGCTTTGCGCTGTGCCAAGCACCTTACCCGTGGGAACAAGCAATTCGGTGCCCGTCGATCGGGGCAGCTCCACCACCACTTCAGCGTCGGTAGCCGACGTGTTTCGCAAGGCGAAGGTGTGCAAGGTTTGGTACAGCTGCTCAATGACCAGGGCCTGGCGATCCAAGCGCACGCGTTGGGTGTTTGAGCGCTGCTCGCTGGTTTGGCTGACCTGCAAACGGGCATCGATGGCAAAGGCGAGCATGCGCTCATCGCCGCTGGGCGTCGCGTTGAGCTGCGCATCGCCCAAAAACGCACCTGACGCTGCGGTTGTAGGAGCCTGGTAAAGCGTCACGGCACCAGGTTCAAGCGTCACACCGGTCGAGTTGGTGATTGCAGCGGCTGCCAGCGGGTGCTGGGCATGCACCTGCGGCTGCCACTGGTACACGCGCCGGGCGGGCACTTGCGCCATCACCACTGGCACCGACAAGCTTCGCCCGTTCGATACTGAAACCGGTAACTCGATGCGGTAGCTCGTCAGGGTGCCGGCTTGGGTTGCGACCACTTCTTGCTCGGCCTGCGCAAACGACAACGCGTCGCCTGCCCGCGAGCCGCTCAAGCTGCCAATCTGCGCCCGAGCCGGCGCCGGGGCTGCTGGCGCCGGGGCAACCAGCGGCGCGGGCGCGCTGCGCGCAGCAGCGGCTGCTGGCGATGGCCTCGTGGCGGGCGCAACAAGCGCTTGCGGCGCAGAAGGCATCCAAGCGCTGTCGGCCCGAGGCAAGATGCGATTGGGCAGCGCAATGGGCACAGCAGGGCGCTCACTGAAATAGCTGTCGTACAAGCGCTGTTGCACCGCAACAGGCCGGCCAGTGGTCAAGGTCAGTTGCACATTGCGCCAGTCTTGGCCACTGAGATTTTCAAGCACGGCCCAAGCTTGCAATGCGCCGGTGGGTGATGCGGCATCGCCCTCGGCGGGCAGCGCCAACCGGTAGGCGGTTTTCCAAATGGGCACCGGAACCACATAGCCAACGCGCACCGTGCGCTTGCCACTGCCAGCCAGCGCCAGCTCCAGCACACGGCCGTCGCGGGCTCGGTTGTCTGAAATGGCGACCAGCGCCTGCTCAATTTGAGTGCGAAGGGTATCGTCCAGCAGTTTCACGCTGCGGGTGTCTTCGAGCATCAAGGTTTGCACGCCACTGGGCATGTTCAAACTCAGTTGCGTGACGGCTTGAAGCCCCACTTGAGGGCCCAGCACCGGGCGGGTCACCTTCTCAAGACCCAGCACTCGACCCCTCACCAACCGCCCCGCTTGGCCATTGCTGGCAGCCATCGTGACAAGCACCTCGGCCCCGCGCAAGGCTTTGAGCAGCTCGGTTTGGTCGCTGAGTGCGCTGGCATCAAACGGCAGGGCTTTGAGCTGCTCGGCCAGCGGCTCTTTGCCGGGCAGGCTCATGCCAGCCACTTTGCCGCTGGCGTCGTACACGACCAAGCTTTTGAGCACGTCGTCGACCTGAGCCAGTTTGAGCGGCACGCGAAGCGTGGCGTTTCCGTCCACCACAGCCTCATGTTCAAAGTACCCCACACCTGACGACGACAGCGTGACTCGCTTGAGCAACAGCTCAGCGCTTGCGGTTTGGGCGGCCGTGGGAGCGCACTGCAACAAGACGGCGGCAATCGCGGCGGCGGCGAGCCCGCGTGAGACGTTGTGCGTGTTTTGTCGGTTTGGCATGTCAGCTTTCAATCAATCCCACTTGGGCGACGCATCGGTTTTGAGCTCTTTTCTGCGGCCCGCGTAGTCCGGCATGATCGAGCCCACCACGCCCCAAAACTGTGGGCTGTGGTCCATCACGCGCAGGTGACTCAACTCGTGAACGACCACGTAGTCGATGGTGCGCATCGCAAAGTGCACGAGCCGCCAGTTCAGCCGAATGGAGCCATCACCGCTGGCGCTGCCCCAACGCGTGCCTGCGCTTGACAGGCGCAGCGACGTGTGTCGCACGCCCAATTGCGGCTCAAAGTGCGCCAAGCGTTCGGCAAAGATGCGTTTGGCTTGGCGCATGAGCCAGGCCTGCACGGCGTCTCGAATTTGCTCGGTGCTGGCAGTTTGGGGCAGGCCAATCGATAGCGTTTGTGGGGTGTTGTCGCTTGCTGGTGCAAGCTGGGCTTGACCATCGCCGCTTTTGCCCCATGCGTGGCTGGCGTCGAGCTTGAGCAGCGTGGGCACCCCCAAAAACGGCAGGGTTGCGCCATCGGCCCAAACGATTCGCTGGCTTTCGCGCTGTTGAACGCGCTCGCGAACCAAGCCAAGCTTGCTCAAGATCCACGGCGCACGCTCCTGTAAAGCGGCTTCGATCTCGCCCAAAGTCGTGTACTTGGGCGCGCTCACGGCCAAACCGTCGGGGCCGACACTGAACCCAATGGTGCGACGCTTACCGCGCTTGAGCACGTAACCAACCGGCGTGCCACTGAGCTTGACCTGCCGATTGGCCTGCGGGTGCACAAAAATCGTGGGCTCAATGGCATCAGCCAGCAAGAGTGCAGGCAAATCATTAGCGGCGGGCGCTGGCGTTGGAATTGGCGCTGGCGTTTTTGCAACTTTGAGTGGCGCCGGCTCGTCAAACAACGCCAACTGGCGTGCCATCGTGTCTTTGAGCCACTGGGTGAGCGCCTTGCTCATGGCTTAGCCGGGGTAAGCCTGAGGGTCGAGGCGACGCATTTCTGCCTCGATCCAAGCCTGTACCTCGGCCATTAACTCTTCGGGCTCGCGCCCGGCTGAGGCAATCGCCGGGCCAATCGACACCTCAATCGCGCCCGGCGTCTTGATGAACGCCTTGCGTGGCCAATGCTTGGCGCTGGTCACGGCAATCGGCACAACGGGCGCGCCGGTCTGGATGGCCAGCCGCGAACCGCCGGTTTTGTAGTTGCCCACTTTGCCCCGCGGCTGGCGCGTGCCCTCAGGAAACATGATGACCCAGGTGCCTTGGTCAAGCAAGCGTTGCCCCTGTTTGACCACTTTGGTGAATGCCTCGGCTCGCTTGCTGCGGTCAATGTGAATCATGTCCATGCGCGACATGGCCCAGCCGAAAAACGGCACGTACAGCAATTCGCGCTTGAACACATAAGCCAGTGGCCGGGGCATGATTGCGGGCATCAAAAACGTCTCGAGCGTGCTTTGGTGCTTGACCAGCAAAATCGCCCCGCTGTTTTCACCTTGCGGCAAGTTCTCCATGCCGGTGACTTTCCAGGTCACGCCGCAGATTCGCGTCAAACCCCACATCGCTGTTTTAAGCCAGCCCGCGCAAAACCAATACGTGCCACGCGGACTCAAAAACAGACTAGCCACCAAAACCGCCAGCGCCCAGGGCACAACCGTGGCCATCATGAACAGCATGTGCGCCGCCGAGCGAAAAAGGTTCATTGCAGAGGTCATTTCACCATTTTATGAGAGAAATACGAACTTGGTCACTGAATTCATTGAGTTTGTTGCTATTGATTTTGATAACGACTCGCACCGTCAGACGGCCAGCAAATGGTCGACAAACGCACCCAAATCGGCGTGCACCAAGGTCCCCGGTGGCAAATCAGTCGGCACGCCGATTGCGCCCTCAGCGCTGCCTGCGTCAGCCGACTTACCGGTTCGCACGATGTGAGTCGGGCAGCCCGCCGCCGCCCCAGCTTGCGCGTCGCGCAGCGTGTCACCCACGGACGGCACGTCTCGCAAGTTGATGCCGTAACGCTCACCGATTTGCTCAAACAAACCTGGCAGAGGTTTGCGACAGGCGCAGGCATCTTTGGGCGTGTGCGGGCAAAAAAACACCGAATCAACCCGCCCGCCCAACTCGCCCAGCAAGCGATTCATCTTGGCATGCATGGCGTTTAGTTCGGTCACGCCGTACAAACCCCGCCCGACGCCCGACTGATTGCTCGCCACCGCCACCCGCCACCCGGCTTGGTTCAGCCGCGCAATCGCCTCAAGCGCACCGGGTAGAGGCAGCCATTCATCCGCCGACTTCACATAGTCATCGCGGTCGTAGTTGATGGTGCCGTCACGGTCAAGGATCACGAGTTTCATGGAATGGCTTCTTGAATTCGACGTTGGGCCCATGCGGTCACGAAATCGATGTTGGCACGGGCAGGATCAATGCCACGGATGCGATGAAGCAATGTCGCACCATCGATCATCGAGTGTGCGAGCAACGCGCGAACGTAATCCGCATCCTTTGCGCGTCCCGCAACGCACTTGGACACCGCCAAATCGTGAACTTCAGGGCAAATCGCTGTCACGTCGCCAAAATAGTGAAACGTTTCGCGTTCGCGCCAGTCGATGGGCATGACTGCTGTCTCAGGACCGACACCGTCCGCGTGATAGCCAAATGTTGCATCGAAACTGGACATCGCACCGATCGCACCATCGATCAGATCGGCTTTTTCCGGTGCCAACGCTGGGTACAAATCCAGCTCACGGGACACTCGCAACTCCGCTGGCGCGGCCGGGTGGGACAGCAATATTGCCTGGCTTCCGATCACGAAAAAACTTGACTCTCGTGTGATCGCAGCTGCCGCCCTGAGGACGTGCTCAACTTCATCGCGGTTCATTGGTCGCCTCTGGCTTGTTTGAGCCACGCTGCGCGTTCGATTTGGTTGATGACGATTGAAATCGGCGACACCGACCGCAACTCGTCGGCGCGGTCAGAGCGCTCGCACATGAGCTGAGCCAGCTGGGTCACCGGCATCGCCAGCCATTGCTCCCATTCGTCCCACAACGAATCGCTGCGGTTAGAGCGGCTCGCGGCGCGTGACCGAGCCAAATGGGTGCGAAGCTTGATGACGATTGCGGGCTGCTCGAGCATGCGCGCCGACACAGCCTCGTGCGCAAGCAACAAAAAACGGTCAATTTGAGCTTGGCGGTTCATGGTGAGGCGGTCAAACCCTAGGCCGCCAGCTTAGACAAATCTGCCACGGTGTTCATCATCGCGTGGAGTTTGGCCAGCAGGCCCAATCGATTGGCGCGAACTGCGGGGTCATCCGCATTTACCATCACCGAGTCAAAAAATGCATCCACTGGGGTCTTCAAAGCCGCCAAAAGCTGCAAATTCTCGGTAAATTGGCCATTGGTCGCTGTATTCATTGCGTTTAATGCTACTGATTCAATAGCATCTGCCAGCTGCTTCTCAGCGTCTTCCACCAACAAAGCGGCATCCACTTGCGCGCTGGGCCACGACTCGACCTTGCGCAAAATGTTGCTCACACGCTTGTTGGCCGACGCCAAGGCGGGTGCCTCGGGCAGGGCCGCAAACGCGCGCACCGCCGCGAGCCTGGCGGCAAACTCGCCCCACGGGGGGCGCGCGCTGACGACCGCGTCGACCTCTTGGGCGCTGTAACCTTGCTCGCGCAGCAGACCTGATAGGCGATCAAACACGAAGGTTTTGAGGGCGTTGGCTTGCTCGGTGTGGTCGGCTGGCAGCAACGCGCCAAACGCATCAAACGCCGATTCAATCAATAGCGGCAGGTCAATCGGCAGCGCGCGCTCGGTAAGCATGCGCAGCACGCCGAGTGCATGTCGGCGCAGGGCAAACGGGTCTTTGTCGCCCGTGGGTAGGTTGCCAATGCCAAACATGCCGACCAGGGTCTCCAACTTGTCGGCCAGCGCCACGACCACGCCGACCGTGTTGCGCGGCAGCTCGTCGCCTGCAAAGCGCGGTTTGTAGTGGTCTTCAATCGCGGCGGCAACGTCGTTTGTTTCACCGTCAAACCGGGCGTAGTAGCCACCCATGATGCCTTGCAGCTCGGGGAACTCGCCCACCATGTCGGTGACCAAATCGGCCTTGGCCAGCAGCGCGGCGCGCTGGGCTTGCACAACCAAAGCACCACCGCCCAACACCTCGGCAATCGCTTTGGCAATCGCTTGCACCCGCTCAGTTCGTTGGCCTTGCGAGCCCAGTTTGTTGTGATACACCACCTTGGACAAGCCCGCGACGCGCGACTCCAGCGTCTTTTTGCGGTCTTGGTCGTAGAAAAATTTGGCATCTGCCAAGCGCGGGCGCACCACGCGCTCGTTGCCCTGGATGACCAAACTCGCATCTGAGGGCGAGATGTTGCTCACCACCAAAAACTGATTTGACAGCTTGCCCTGCGCATCCAGCAGCGGAAAATACTTCTGGTTGGCCTTCATGGTCAAAATCAAACACTCTTGCGGCACGTTCAAAAACTCAGCCTCAAACGCGCACACCAGCACGTTGGGGCGCTCCACCAAGGCGGTCACCTCATCGAGCAAGGCCGCGTCGTCAACTGGGCGAAAACCGGCACCCACGTCAGCCGATGCCGCACCCAGCTGATCCGCAATCATTTGGCGGCGCTTGTCAAAACTGGCCATCACTGCGCCGTCGCGAGCGAGCACGTCTTCGTATGAGTCGGCGTGCGCCAACTCAATCGTGGCCAGCTTTGACTCAAACCGGTGGCCCTGTGTGGCGCGCCCGGCGGTCAAACCCAAAGCGCTAACCGCCACCACATCAGACCCGTGTAGCGCCACCAAGCCGTGCGCGGGCCGCACAAAGCTCACCGTCGTCCAACCCGGCATGGGCGCACCAGCACCCAGCTGATAGCCCATGACCTTCGGAATCGGCAGTTTGGCCAAGGCTTCGTCAAGTGCGCGCTGCAAACCCTGGGCCAAGGTGGCGCCCTCAAGCGTGGTTTCGGCAAAGAGCACGTCGGCCTTGCCGTCGTTGATGCGCTTGAGCCCCGCGACCGCGTCAGCGCCTAAGCCCAGCGCTTGCAGCTTTTTGAGCAAAGCGGGCGTGGCCTCGCCTGTCGCCGTCAAACCCACCGCCACCGGCATCAGCTTTTGCTGCACCGCCTTGGCTTGGGCTTGCGCCAGCACGCGAGACACATGAACGCCCAAGCGGCGCGGGGTAGCAAAGCTTGTGAGCACCGATTGCGCATCGCACAGGCCCTGCGCCTTGAGCTGGTCAATCAGCTCGCCAGCAAAGGCTTCTCCCAATTTTTTAAGGGCCTTGGGCGGCAGCTCTTCTACGAGCAATTCAATCAGCAAGTTTTTTGTCGTCATGTCCATTCAACTACTTTCATGCCCATGGCTTGCGCCTGGGCTTGCATCTCTTTGTCAAGCGTGGCAAGCGCGCTACAGCCGTTTCGCTTGGCAACAGCCAAGTGCAACGCATCTCCGCCCCGCAGTTTGACACCCGCATGAGCGCACCACTCGGCAGCCTGCGCAAAGTCTGACTCAGTCACACTCAAGCGCTGCGCTGCCGCCATCAAATCGTCAAACAGCGCGTGTGACGCCAATGCTTGGGCCTTGTTCAAGTTATTGCGCCGCCGCTGGATACCCAGCGCGCTACAAAACTCAGTCACCACCCACCAAGACGAGGCCACATCAATCAGGTCAACGCCTTCAAGCCAAGTCAGCGCTTCGGGCGCTTCAACCTGATTGAAACAGTAGGCGCACCAAACACTGGTGTCCACATAGATTGCATCCCCGGCTTTTCGAGCTGCCATGAGGTTCAGTACCGAGCGCTTGCGCGCAATTGCTCAATCACGGAAGTCGTCATCGGAAGGTTGCGGCGGTGCTCGCGCATCTTGGCCAGCAGAGCCTCGCGCCCCAAGGCCACCGGCGATTTGACCGCTGAAAGGGTAAAGGTATTGTCTGCCCGGCGCGACACGTGCAAGGTACTGCCCTCGCCAACGCCCAGCTGACGCGCAAACTCCGCAGGCAGCCGAACCGCCAAACTGTTGCCCCATCGACCGACATTCAAACCTAGCCCATCTTGAAGCGAGACATTTTGCGAACCCATGATCGCCACCTTTGTATAAACACGTGTCTACATTTTAGCGCAAGAACCGAACGTTCAGCACACACCGCATCCGGGCGCACTGAACGTCGCCACGATGCATTATTCGGACTCGCGTGGAAGCACGGCCTCAAAATGCAAAACCGTCGGAAACGGGTCGTAAAAATGGTGCAGCAAAGCCTTCCACTGCAAATAAGGCGCAGATTGCCGAAAGCCCACCGTGTGGTCCTCAAGCGTTTGCCAGCGCACCAGCAGCAGGTAGTGGTGATCGTCTTGCACGCAGCGTTGCAGCTGCAAATCCACAAACCCGGGGCTCGCGCCCGGAGGCGCTGTGGGGCAACAGGGCTTCGAGCGTCGCGTCCGTAATTGCTCGAATCACCACCGTGTCGGCGTTTTTGCTGGGTATGTTGCTGCTGTTTTTGTAGTGCTTTCTTTGGGTTGGTTTGGCCGGGTTTGGCCTCGGCAAGCGCCTGACTTTTTGTCCGGCGACAAAAGGTAGCCAAAAAACACCGCCCCACATCACGCCTGGTCTTGCGATGCTCGACTTGGGCGGGAAAGACCTAAACTCGCTTCGCTCAAACAGGGGTCTCTTTTTCCGCCCAACTCTGCGCTTCTCGGGGCGTGCTGAGGGTCTCTCTTTCGCTTCGGGCCATCGCGTCGCTCGGCCACGCCATGCAGCGCAACCTCAGATTGATGGCCCGATCTTCGGTTCTGCGACTGTTCGGGCGGCGGTTGCGCGGCAATCGGCATCTGTGTGGCTTATGCATGCGATTGATTTCATTGAAAATGTTTGCTGCTCCTTAGGAGGTATCGAAGGGCTCGCGTGGGCTTCGATACCTCAGCCCGAACAGAAAGCTCATGCTTCATCGGGCCGAATCAATAAGTGAACAGTATTTGGGCTAGATCGCTCTCGAAAACACGTGGAAATACGCGGCGTCAGTTGTCGCTAGGCGCACATTTAAGAGCAAACGTCGAAAACTTGGCCGCACGAGCGGCTTCATGACATACCTCGCGCGCTGATCCAACCCAACTCCAGGTAGCGCTGATTCGTGAACGGTCTTGCATCTTTGCTTAAAGTGGATTGGAGGTAAAAACCCATTTTTTGTGACGCTGCAGCGCCCGCTCCACGCGCCCCTGATCGCACTCCGAAAAATGTCCGCCACGAACTCTTTCTCGTCCATGCCGCTGCATCCAGCGCACGGTTTGATCGTCTTCCATGGCTTCGGCTGCGCGAATGTCACCAGTTCGGAGGTCCTCCCATTCAAGTAAACGGACAGGAGGGTGCCGTTTCGTCCGGGCAGCGCCTTTAGCCTCTTCGTGCTGAGGCATGCGTTTGACAAGTTGCGTGGTAATGCCTACGTAGAAGCAGCCACTTTCCAACTCGAGAACATACAACGACCATTGCTTACCAATATTGACCGTTCTACTCACCATATGCATCTCCAAGCGCAGGCGCAATGCAGAAATTGCTAAGACACCTGACTGCCTACGGCCCCCTTAAGCCGCCTTCTTCACCATCTCAGCCACCCACTCCCTAGGGGCCATCGGAAAACCCAGCCTTTCTCGGCTGTCGTAATAGCTTTGGGCGACTGATCGAGACAAATTGCGAATTCGGCCAATGTAGGCGGCGCGCTCGGTCACGCTGATTGCGCCTCGGGCATCTAGCAGGTTGAAGGTGTGGCCGCATTTGAGGACTTGCTCGTAAGCGGGTAGCGCGAGTTGGGCTTCGATGAGGGATTTGGCTTTTTCTTCGTGCTTGGCAAACGCTTGGAACAAAAAGTCGACGTCGGCATGCTCAAAGTTGTAGGCGCTTTGCTCAATTTCATTTTGCAAATACACATCGCCGTATTTCAAACCTTGGGTGTATTCCAGGTCATATACGTTGTCCACGCCTTGCAAATACATGGCCAAGCGCTCCAGGCCGTAGGTGATTTCGCCGGTGATGGGTTTGCAGTTGATGCCGCCGACTTGCTGGAAATAGGTGAACTGCGTGACTTCCATGCCGTTCATCCACACCTCCCATCCCAGGCCCCAAGCGCCTAGGGTTGGGTTTTCCCAGTCGTCTTCTACAAAGCGCACGTCGTTTTTCTTCAAATCAAACCCGAGCGCTTCGAGTGAGCCCAGGTACAAATCTAAGATGTTCGCGGGTGCGGGTTTGAGCACGACTTGGTACTGAAAGTAGTGCTGCAAGCGGTTGGGGTTTTGACCGTAGCGGCCATCTTTGGGGCGGCGGCTGGGCTGCACGTAGGCGGCCTTCCATGGCTCTGGGCCCAAGGCGCGCAAGAAGGTGTGGACGTGACTCGTGCCCGCGCCGACTTCTAAGTCAAGCGGCTGCAAAATCGCGCAGCCATGAGCGCCCCAGTAGGATTGGAGCTTGAGGATGAGGTCTTGAAAGCTGAGCATGCCCCGATTTTAGGGCGCGGCGACTTGGGGGTCAGTTTCAGGCGATTTCAGAGCATTTTTGATGAGTTATCGGCTATTGGTCACCGGATTCATTGAGTTTGTTGCTATTATTTTTAATGTAGTCGCCTGCGCCAAAGTGCGACTGCGCCTAAGCTGGCGAGGGCAAAAATCAAAAGCGGCCACAAGCCGAATCGACTGGCCCACCATGCAAACGGTGTGATGTCGCCTGAGACCCCGCGCACCTCGCCCAGCAACACGCCCGCCTGACCACGCGCCAGCAAATGCGTGACCACGCCCCTGTGGTCAATGATCGCCGTGGCCCCAGTGTTCGTGGCTCTCACCATGGGGCGAGCAAACTCGATGGCGCGCATGCGGCTGATGTTCAGGTGCTGGTCGATGGCGACTCCAAGGCCAAACCAGCCGATGTTGCTGAAGTTGACCATGACGGTTGGGGCGGTGTCGGGGTCGGTGAAGCTGGCGGCGATGCCTTCGACAAAGAGGTCTTCGTAGCAAATGTTGGGGGCGAATCGCTCACCGGCAAACGCAAACGGCGCTTGAGCCAGATCGCCTCGGTCAAAGTCACCCAAAGGGATGTTCATCATGCGCACAAACCACTTGAACAGCGGGGGAATGAACTCGCCAAAGGGCACGAGGTGGTGCTTGTCGTAGCGAAAACTGCCGATGTCACCCGCTGCAATGGCTTGGCCCGATTGCAGACCGATGACGGAGTTGGTGTAGCCATAAGTGCCCCGTGTGAGCGGCACGCCCAGCAAGGCCGCTCGGGGGCTCGAACTCGCCACAAAGGGCGCTTGCACCTGCGCAATCAATTCAGGCGGCAATTGGCGCGGCAACATGGGCAGTGCGGTCTCGGGCGCGATCACGAGCTGTGCGGTTTGGCGGCTGATGCCATTGGCATAAAACCCCAGCGCTTGCTCCACGCCTTTGCGCACAAACTTCTCGTGCTGGGCTATGTTGCCTTGCAACAGCGCCAAACTGATGGGCTGGGCCGACAAACCCGGCACGCTTGGGGCTGGGATGGCAGCAATCGCCATCACGCAGCCCATTGCGCCCAAGCCCAGCGGCCACGCGTGCTTGGGCATCATCACGCAAGCGCCGAGCGCCCCGGCGATCAGCGCAGCCACCCAGCCCATGCCGTACACGCCCACCCACGACGCAAGCGACGCAAGCACATCGCCCACATGCGCATAGCCGCCAGCACCCCACGGAAAGCCGGTGAACAAAACGCCACGGGCCAACTCGGCCAGCAAGATCATGCTGGCGAAGCTGATTATTTTAATAGCAACAAACTCAATAGATCCGGTGACCAATGACTGATTAGGCACAAAAAACACCCGCCAAAGCCCCATGGCAAGCCCAACATACAGTGCGAGCAAGCCGCACAGCGCCCAAACCGCCAATGCGGCCAATGGCGCGGCCAGCCCGCCGTAAAAGTGCATGGAAATGAAGAGCCACCACACGGTCGCACACAACCAAGCGCAGGCAAAAGCCCAGCCGATGGTGGCGCCACGCCAAAACACCTGCACCGTGGAGCGGCGCTCGGAATCAGGCTGGGAGACGAGCACAAACAGCGCGCTCAGGCTGAGCACTTGCAGCCAAGCGAGTGGCTGGCCGATGGGCAAAACGGCGTCAAACGGCCACGCAATGCTCCAAGCGTGCGCGACGCCGGCCAGTGCGGCCCAAGCAATCGCGGCCACGAGGCTCACGGCAGTTGTCAAGCCGCCGACTCGTCCAGTGCGCTAGGCGCGACCTTGAACCATTTGACCGCGCCGCCCTTGGTGTGCAACACGACAAAACCCAAGCCGCCGAGCGTGTACGCCTCACCGCGCTTGGGCACGTGGCCCATGCGGTGCGAGATGAGGCCACCGATGGTCTCGAATCGGGTGTCGTCTGCGGTGTCTGATAAGTCGGAGCCAAAGGCCTCGTTAACACGGTCGATGCTGGTGTCGCCCGCAACGCGGTAGGTCCGGTCAGCCAAGCCAAAGATGTCGCCTTCGTCGTCGTCAACGTCAAATTCGTCTTCGATTTCGCCCACGATTTGCTCCAGCACGTCTTCGATGGTGATGAGCCCTGCCGTGCGACCAAACTCGTCAATCACGACGGCCAAGTGGTTGCGATTGCCGCGAAACTCGCGCAGCAAATCGTTCAAACCCTTGCTCTCGGGGATGAACACCGCTGGGCGAAGCAGCGTGCGCAAGTTGAGCTCAGGCGCACGTTGCAGCTTGAGCAGGTCTTTTGACATCAAAATGCCAATGATGTTTTCTTTGTCGCCCTCGTACACCGGAAACCGCGAGTGCGCGGTGTCGATGACGCGGTGCAGCAGCTCATCAAACGGCGACTCGATGTTGAGCACGTCCATGCGCGGCGCAGCGACCATCACGTCTTTGGCGCTGAGCTCGGCTAAGCGAAGCACGCCTTCCAGCATGACGCGGCTCTCGGTGCCGATGATGTTGTTTTCTTCGGCCTCGGCCAGTGCGTCGATCAGCTCTTCTTTGCTGTCCAGCCCCGGGTTGACGAACTCGACCAAGCGCTGAAAGAAGGTGCGGCTGTCGCGAGCAGCTGCCCGCGCAACGGTGCGGGGGTCGTTGGGGTGGCGCTGACTGTCTCGGCCACGCTCGCCGCTTTTAGCCTGAGAGCTGGGTGACTTTTGCGACGACTGGGTCGCGGGCGAACGAACGGGTGTGGGGTCTGGCACAAAGCTTGGCCGCGAGGGGCCCGAGTGAATAGGATGCAGAGAATAGCGCAGTTCGCACCGAAACCGGCGATCACCGACCTTGCCACGGCTTCAGGATTCGCGCGGCAATTGGCGGCGAATGTCTTGAACGGCGGCCAAAAAGTCCCAGAAATGCTTGGCTTGGAGCTTGAGCTCAAAGTCGATGTCGGCCACTTTGTCGTCGAAATACTCTTCAACCCGCGACTCAAAGTCAGCCGGGGGCAAGTCCAAGTGCGCTTCTGTCTCAGAGCCGTATCGGGCCATGGTCGCGCCGTGTTTGCGCGCAATCGCAAGCATCGGCGCGTTTTCGCTCAAGGCGTGGATGAACAGCATGCCAATGCCTTCGTTGCGCGCATGAATGAGCGCACGCTCAAAGAGGCGCGAACCAAAACCACGGCCACGCACACTGGGCAACACCGACACGCCAAACTCAGCGCAACTCAGGCATTTGGGGTCGTCGGCAAAGGCCAAATGCGCCGTCGCCACCAACTCGAGCTTGCGGTTGTAGATGCCGTAAATTTCATCGCGATCAAAATTCAGACCCTCAACATAGCGAGAAACTTGCTCGTCGCTGGCCGAAAACCCAAATCGCAAATAGCGGTCATGTCCTTCAAGCGCCAACAAGTGTTGCTCAATTCGCGAGCGATGCGCGGGGCCAAGCGAGCGCATCGGCACGACTTGGGCGTATCGGTTGACGCGCTGGGGGCTGGCCGGCGGGGTGTTGTCAAGTTCGCCAACAACGTTGGGGTCGCCCGGCTCCACCATGAGCGACTCCATTGAGGCGAACGGCTGCGTCGATGTCATGCGCGCCATTGTGCAGCGCGCAAGCCGATCCGTGACGTTCAGGGCGCGCGCCACCGCTTTGGGCGGTCGAAGCATGTCCCGACCGATGGCCGTCGTGGCGTGAAGCAGGGTGTTTGCATTGAGCATGGCCCAGATATTAAGGGTTTTCCCTAGAGTCTGCACCTCAGCGTGGAACTTGGGCTGCTTGACGGGTCTCACTGCCAAGGCGATAAACTCTCGCCGCTCGTGCCTTTGATGAACGCTACTGCGCACCCACCTCATTAACTTGACTGCTCCAGAACCCATGACACACCCGCTTAAGGCCATTTCCTCACTCGGACTCATCGCTGCAACGCTGATCGCCTGCAGTCTGGGCCATGCCCAGACTGCCACACCCGCGACCGTGCCCGATGTGTTGCCTCAAGACATGGCTCGCTCGCTGGCTGAGCCCGGTTTTCGCCCCTTTGCTGAGCTGTGGAAGCGCGCCAAAGCTGACATCACCGACCCACAAGTCGGCCACTACATCGGCACTTATGTGCAAGAAACCAGCTGGACACAAAACGGTGTCAAAACCCCGGTGGTGATGCCTGAAAACCGCGCCATGGCCACGTGTTTCATGCAAACCCGCCCCGAGTTGCGCCCGACCAAGGCGCGCGTGGTGTTTGAGATTGACGCGACCGGCATGGTCAAAAAAGCCCACACCGACCTCACCGCGGTCTATACGGCGCTAGATGCCTGCGTGAACACGATCTCAACCGGTCAGCGCGTGCCCCCGCCGCCCAAAGCGCCGCTGGCCTACTGCGCGGTCTTCGAGATGGTCAACCCCAAAGAAAGCACGGTTTCGTTTTGCAACGACCCTGTGCCAGCGGCTGCCACCGCAGCCGCACCCAAATAGCATCAAGCCGGGTCTGTCAGGCTGTTTTTTGCGGACTTTTAGCCATTGGTCACCGGATTCATTGGGTTCGATGCTCACTTTTTTGAAGTATCGCCTTTTGGCAATTGAAGTTTTTTCACGCGACGAATCAGCGGTTTCACACCAGTTTGAGTGAAATGACGCATGCTGCAATGCATGACCCCACAAGCCCTGCTTTCGCACTTTGACACCGCCCAACTCTGGCCCGACCTGACGGATTTTGATGTGCCGACGGCGTATCAGCGAGCGCTTGCTGTGCGCGAGCTGCGACTCGCCCGGGGCGAGCAAGCCAAGGGCTACAAGATCGGCTTCACCAACCGCAACATTTGGGCACGGTACAACGTCAGCGGCCCAGTTTGGGGCACCGTTTACGACAGCACCTTGATCCACTGCGACGGCCACGCTCGGGTGCCGCTTGCGGGCATGAGCCAGCCACGGCTGGAGCCAGAAGCGGTTTTTTGTTTGCGCGCCTCACCGCCCGCAGACCCCACGCTGGCGCAACTGTTTGACTGCATCGATTGGGTCGCACCCGGCTTTGAGCTGGTGCAAGCGCACCAAGCCAACTGGCGCTTTGCCGCGCCTGATGCCATCGCCGACGGCGCGTTGCACGCCAAACTGGTGGTGGGCAAGCCCCGCTTGGTCAGCGACATCGCTCAATCGGCCAGCGATTTTTGCGGCCAACTGGCGGCGGCAACCGTGCGACTCAACCACGCAGGAACCACGCTCGAAACTGGCCACGGCTCAGCCGTGCTCGACGACCCATTGCAGGCATTGCTGCATTTCGCACGTGAGCTGCGCAATTGCCCTGGCGCGCCTGATTTGCGCGCAGGCGACGTCATCACGACCGGCACTTGGACCGATGCCTGGCCGGTGCTGGCGGGGCAAACTTGGTCTGCAAATTTCGACTCCCCACTGTCGGATCTAGGCATCAGTTTCGAGTAACCCTCATAGGACTTACGCAAAACCGCCCCAGCCGCGTTGCAGCTCCTAGCCGTGCTCTTCGCACTGTCGTCGTCGCTGCGCCTTGACGGGACAATTTTGCGTAAGTCCGATCTCAAACCGGCAACGCGGTCGTGCTCTTGACGCGGTCGAGTACAAAACTGGTTTTACAGTCTTGCACGCTGGGATGCTTGAGCAAGGTGTCCATGATGAAGCGGGCGTAGGCCTGCATGTCGCGCACGGTCAGCTTGAGCAAATAGTCCATCTCGCCAGTCAAAGCCGAGCACTCCACGACCTCAGGCCAGGCCTGCACGGCCGCCCGAAACAAATCCATCGGGTTGCGTTTGTGCGTCTCAGCATGCTTTTCAAGCCGCACATTGATGTAGGCCGTGAGCCCCAAACCCACCGCCTCGGGTTTGACTAAGGCGCAGTAGCGATCGATGACCTGGGTGTCTTCAAGCCGCTTGACGCGGCGCAGCACCGCGCTGGGCGAGAGCCCGACAACCGCGGCAATTTCATCAAAGGTTGCCCTGCCATTGGCTTGCAAAATGCGCAAAATGCCTGCGTCTAGCTTGTCGATTGCTTGCATGAACGCCATTTTGCACGTTTCCAGCGAATTCACCGCATCAATCGCAAATACTTGCAGAAATCTTGTGGATCAATCAACCTACAGTTCGTGCACCTGTCACCCATCAACGGAACAACCATGAGCATCGCCACCGCCGACACCTCCCAAACCGCCGCATGGCCCAACCCCATGGGTACCGATGGTTTTGAGTTCATCGAATACGCGGCGCCCGAGCCGATTGCAATGGGTGCGCTGTTTGAGCGCATGGGCTTCAGCGCGGTGGCCAAGCACCGCCGCAAAAACGTCACGCTTTACCGCCAAGGTGAGATCAACTTCATCATCAACGCCGAGCCTGACAGCTTTGCCCAGCGCTTTGCGCGCCAGCACGGCCCCAGCGTGTGCGCAATTGCGTTTCGGGTTGACGATGCCAAAGCAGCATACGAGCGCGCCTTGAGCCTGGGTGCTTGGGGCTACGCAGGCAGCGCCGGGCCGGGTGAGTTGAACATACCAGCGATCAAAGGCATCGGCGACAGCATCATTTATTTCATCGACCGGTGGCGCGGCAAAGGCGGCGCGCAGGCCGGCGACATTGGCAACATCGGCTTTTATGACGTGGATTTTGTGCCGTTGCCCGGCGCAAACCTGAGCCCCAACGGCCATGGCCTGACCTACATCGACCACCTGACGCACAACGTTCACCGTGGCCGAATGAACGAATGGGCTGAGTTTTATTCGCGTTTGTTCAATTTTCGAGAAATTCGCTACTTCGATTTTGAAGGTCTGCAAACCGGCATCAAAAGCAAGGCAATGACCAGCCCCTGCGGCAAAATTCGCATCCCGATCAACGAAGAAGGCACCGAAAAAGCGGGTCAAGTGCAAGAGTATTTGGATCGCTATCGCGGAGAAGGCATTCAGCACATCGCGCTGGGCTCGACCAATTTGTACGACTCAGTCGACGCGCTCCAGCTCGCTGGCGTGAAGCTGCTTGAGACCAGCGACACCTACTACGAGCTGCTCGCCAAACGAATTCCGGGCCACGGCGAGGATTTGGCCGGCCTCAAAGCTCGCAATATCTTGATTGACGGCAGCCACGGCGAACTGTTGCTGCAAATTTTCAGCGAAACCCAACTCGGACCGATTTTCTTTGAGTTCATCCAACGCAAAGGCAATGACGGCTTTGGCGAGGGCAACTTCAAGGCTTTGTTTGAGACGATCGAGCTCGACCAAATGCGCCGTGGCGTGCTGTGACCGAGGCCAATCAAGCGGCGCCTGCGAGCTACGGCGCATCAGACCGACCGCCGCGCGGCGACTACAGTCGCGCTAAGGCTGACTACACCTGCGCGCAAGACACCACCGCTTACACCGAGGCCGATCACGACACCTACCGCCGCCTGTATGCGCAGCAAGCCCAAAAGCTCACTGGGCTGGCCTGCGACGAGTTCATCAAAGCGCTGCCCCTCTTGGGAGCCAGTGACCGCATTCCGCACTTCGATGCGATCAACGACCGCTTGCATGCGGCGACCGGCTGGGAGCTGGTGGCGGTGCCGGGGCTGATCCCCGAGGTGCCGTTTTTCTCGCTGCTGGCCGAGCGCAAGTTTCCCGTCACCGATTGGATTCGCACGCCCGACGAGTTTGACTATGTGGTCGAGCCCGACATTTTTCACGACTTGTTTGGTCACGTGCCGATGCTGTTTAACCCGATGCTGGCCGACTACGTGCAGCGCTACGGGCAAGGCGGACTCAAGGCCCAAGGCTTGGGGTCGTGCGAGCAACTGAGCCGCCTGTACTGGTACACGATTGAGTTTGGGTTGATGAACACGCGCAGCGGTCTGCGCGCTTATGGCGCAGGCATTTTGAGCTCGCCAGGTGAGTTGCCGCACAGCATCCAAAGCGGCGAGCCGCAGCGCATCGCGCTGGATCTCAAGCGCTGCATGCGCACGCGCTACAAAATCGACACATTTCAGCAAACTTACTTCGTGATCGACGGTTTTGCGGACTTACTCAAAGAAACCGAGCAAGATTTTCAGCCGCTTTACGACCAGTTGGTTGGCTTGCCGGAGATCGCGGCCAATGAGACTGTTGCTGGCGACCGCTTCATCAGCGAATAAGCCACTTCTTGAGCTGAGTCTCAGTTGCTGCCCACAAGGCGCGAAGCTGCGCGCTTTGCAACGCGCCATCGCTTGGCAACTCGCCCGCTTTGGCTACGTGCTCCAGTTGCGAGCATTGCTGCTGTAAACCACTGGCTCCGACATTGCTCGCCGCGCCTTTGAGGGCGTGAGCGGCGCTCGACAGGGCCGAGCAGTCACCGCTTGCAATGGCTGCAATGACGGCTTCAACGCGAGAGGGCCCATCGGCCAAAAACACGTCGATCACGCCTTTGGTCATGCTCAACTCATCGTCGTCGAACTCCCGAAACTCTTCCAAACGCGCGAAATCCATCGCAGCGTCGCCTGGAGGCGATTGGATGCTCAATTTTGAATCATTTGAGCCCTTGGTCTCCGTATCTATTGGGTTTGTTGCTACTGATATAATAGCGTTTAAGTCGCCTGGTTCAGCTGCTATCCAGTGGTCCAATGCCCGCGCTAACGCATTGAGCTGCAGCGGTTTCGTCAAATAGTCGCTCATGCCTGCGGCCAAGCAGCGCTCGCGGTCTTCTGGCGAAGCTGCGGCTGTCAACGCGATGATCGGTGGCGCGCTTGCGCCCATCAAGCGGCGAATTTCGGACGATGCGATCAAGCCGTCCATGTTGGGCATGTTGAGATCCATCAACACCAAACTGAACGGCAAGGCGCTGTTTTTCGAAGCCAGTGCAGCATCAAGCGCGAGCTGGCCGTCAAGCGCAGTCACCGAATCAAAGCCGAGCTTGGTCAGCATGCTCACCGCGACTTTGAGGTTAACGAGGTTGTCGTCAGCCACCAGCACCGTCTGGCCGCGCCTAGCCGTTTGAGCACGCGCAGGTGTTTCAGTTGCAGCCCGCGCTGGGTCGATGCACCTCGCCAGTGCATCGAACAGTTGAGCCTCGCGCGCGGGTTTGAGCAACCGGGCTGCAAACAGGTGCGACGCCGGATCATTGACTGGCAACACGCCAGAACTCAGCAAAATCAACGGGACTGCCTTCAGTTTGGCATCGGCCTTCACCAACCTCGCAAACTCGATGCCATCAACCACGGGCATGTGCATGTCACTGACAACCGCCGAAGGTAGTGGCGACGAACGCAGCGCGCCAAGTGCGAGCGACACCGAGTCAAACGTTCGGACCAACAAGCCCCAGTTGGTGAGCTGGCGGGTCAAAATTCGCAAATTTGTGGGGTTGTCGTCAACCACAAACACCGAGCACCCGGTCAAGACTGGCGCATCGTCTGGGACCGCATTGAGGGTGGCGGCAACTTGCGCGTCGCAAACGGGCACATCAACGGTGAACCAAAACTCAGACCCTACGCCGACTTGGCTGCTCACGCCCACCTGCCCGCCCATGGCCTCGGCCAATCGCTTGCAAATGGCTAAGCCTAAGCCTGTGCCGCCGTACTTGCGGGTCGTCGACGCGTCAACTTGCATGAACGCAGAAAACAGCGCGTCCATTCGGCCGGCAGGAATGCCGATGCCGGTGTCGCGCACCCGAAACTCAATCCTGGCGTGATCAGCATCGACGGCGCCGGGCAGCACCCTGAGCTGCACCGCCACCTCGCCGCGCTCAGTGAACTTCACTGCGTTGTTGATGAAGTTAATCAGCACTTGGCGGATGCGAGTGGAGTCGCTCTTCACCGCAAGCGGAAACTCCGGCCCAATCGGCACGTCAACCAGCAGCTCCAAGCCTTTTTCACGTGCACGCGGTGCGGCGATGTCGCAGGCTTCTTCAACCACGTGGCGCAACAAAAGTGGCTCTTGCTCCAGCTCCAACTTACCCGACTCGATCTTCGAGAAATCCAAAATGTCGTTGATGACGCCCAAAAGCTGGTCGCTCGACAGTCGAATCGTGCTCAAAAAGTCTCGCTGCTCGACATCCAATTGCGTCTCGGCCAAAAGCGAGCTCATGCCAACGACTCCGTTCAGGGGCGTGCGAATTTCATGGCTCATGGTCGCCAAAAAGGCTGCCTTGGCGCGCGCAGCTTCTAAAGCTTCTTCGCGAGATTTTTCGAGCTCAGCGGTGCGTTCGCTCACGCGCCTCTCCAGGCCGTCATGCGCATCTTGCAAGGCAGATGCATCGGCGGCCATTTGATGGCGCGCCACACGCAAGGATTCGCCCGAGTCGTGCAACACGGTTGAAAGTTGATGCACCTCAGCCACGCGAGTCGATTGAGGAAGCGGGGGCACCTCGCCGCGACCAATTGCCGCAGCCGCGGTGCTCAAGGTTTGCAGTCGCCACGACAAGCGACTCGCAAACATGTAAGCCAAGCCCGAGCAGGCCAAGACCATGATCGCTACAGCCAACAATGCCCAACGGCGGCGCTCATTCGCGTCAGCTGTGAAATCAACCTCGGGGGCCGCAACCACCAACCGCCACTTCAGCCCCAATGCCGTGCCAAATTCACGTTGCACAAACAGCATGCCGCCATCGTCCCCGTCGATGCGTCCAACGCCGCGCTCGACCGTTGCGACGGTATCAACGACTGTTTTGGTCCGCGACATCAAATAGTCGCTCACCATTCGAACGGTGGGGCTTGCGCTTTGCGAAGGCGAAACCCGCTCCAGCCCTTTTGAGCCCTCGCGATACGTGTCGTCGCCTGTCGAAGAGCCAACCAAAAGCCCTTTTTCATCCAATATCAATGCGACACCGCGCGAAGAGATGCGTGCACGGCGCAGCTGCTCGGCGATGTTGCCTAGCGGTAGATCCAGTGCAAAAACACCCAACAACACTTGTTGCTCGTCGTACACCGGCTGCGCCAAGGTCACCAAGAGGGTTTTTTTGGATGCCGACGCATACACCTCGGTGAACACACGGGCCTTCGCTTCGGCTGCAGCGGTGTACCAAGGTCGATTGCGTGGCTCATAGGCCTTTGCGTCGCTGGGCAAACTCACGGATCGGTCACCGGGTGTTTGAGCCAAAAAATATCGCCGCCCGGTGCTCTGCCCATTGATGAGCTCACCCACGCGGACACCGCCAGCGACTTGCTCCACGCCGTGAAAATCGCCTCGGCTGGTCCCAAAATACACGTACGACAGGTCGTCAACCTGTTTGGTGAGCGAAAACGCAGCCGATTCAAACTTGGCTGGCTCGCGCATCATCGTGCGAGCCACGTCGCCCTTTGAACTGAACAGTGATGTATCGGCCAAGCCATCCATCAAGTCATTCGCACGCTGCAAATGCGACTCGCTATCGGCACGCAGGCGATCAGCGACATTGGACAGCACATCAGTCGCCAGCAGCCGCGTTGACTCACGACCACTGTAATCAAACCAGCCGATCACCACCAGCAGCGGCACAACGGTGAAAAACAAGGTGCCGCCGATCAGCAGGCGTCTGAGGGACATTCTTTTCATGGCTTAACCGTTTAGTTCTTGTGTCGCTAAGACAAACTGCCCCGCACCAACCAATCAATCTGCGCGCGATTGGCGCGATCAGGCAATCAGCTCGGTGATTTCGCCTGCGTCAATGGCGACAGCCTGACCCGGCAAGGCGATTTGATCTCGCCGCCCGCCACGGATGCCGCCCGACATGGTGCGAAGGGCTTGCACCGTGGCGCCAACTGCCCAGCGGCGCTGCGAAAAAGGAGCCACCAGTGCCCGCACGCGCGACTGGGTCTCGCCCACGATCACCGTGTGTGAGCGGCCGGTGCCCAAAGCATCTTTCAACCGGGCCAATGAGACCGGGCCGCCGTCGAGCGCGACCGTCACGGAGAACTCGCCGACCTCACGTCCCGCAAATTTCTTAGCCATCAAATGGCGCGTCCGTTTGGCCGCGTCGACCACCCCAAACGCGGCTTTGACACCGCGCAAGCCGTGGGTCACAGACGCTGTGTCTTTGCCCTCGACAAACATCGCGACCATACCCGCGCCATCAAACTCAACGTGATGGGCACTAAAGAGGTTGATGCTGTCACTGGCAGCGCCGTAAAACGACCGCACCAGATCGCTCAATTCGGCGTTTGACAAGCGCTTAGCCAATTGCCCGTAAGTGTCGATTTGCACGGCCAACAAAGTCGCGTTGGCATGCTTTTCGTCAGGCTCCAAGTCGTCGTCGTTCATGCGAGAGCCGTACTCGTTGCCAAACTGCTCCGCGTACAGCTCGTCCAGCGCAAGCTTTTGTTGGTCGAGGGCTTGCTCGGTTGCCATGTTTTGAATGACCTGCCGCGCCGCCAACCGACCCAGCTGCGCCGTGACCGCCTCTCGCAACTCGGCCGGGCGAAAGGGTTTGGTGATGTAGTCGTCAGCCCCGCCAGTCATGCCGGCTCGCATGTGGGTGCGCTCAGACAAGGACGTGAGCAAGATCACCGGGACTTCTGCCAAATCAGCGTCGGCGCGCATGGCTGCCAACACCTCCAGCCCTGACATTTGCGGCATTTCGATGTCACTGACCACCAAGTCAGGCTTGTTTCGGATGATGGCTTGTAAGCCGGCCGCACCGTTGTCGGCTTCGATGACCTCATGACCATCCTTTTTGAGCACTGCTGCGATCAGCATGCGCGTGCCCAAATCATCTTCAATCGCTACGATGATTGACATGTTTCGTTCCTACGTCACCTTTGGGTGACTTTTTATTGTTGAAGCCCTTGACTCGCTATTTTTCGCGCCAGTCGGCATTGTCAACCCAAATGCTGACCCAGCGCTTGCTCAATCACTCGCATTGACGCGTCAACGTAGGTCATTTCGACATGCCCCAGCGCCGGCAAATGGACATTTGTTGCATTCAATAAGGTAGCGCTACCCGCCGGGAACACGATGTTGTCGGCGGCGCTATAAACGCACACAAACTTGGCGTGGCGCACCGTGGAGTCGTGGGCCTCTTTTTGAGCCAATTGCGTGAGCCACTGCGAATCAAGCTTCATCTGTTGGCCATTGCGGGCGTGCGACCACTGTGCTGTCCAGGTGCCATGGTGGGGGGTGCCGATCGTCACGATTTGCTTCACCCGACTCAAGTCAGTCGTGCAAAGCCAGGCCCGCGCGGCCAAGCCGCCCATGCTGTGGCCGACGATGACGGGGGCTTGCCCAGTCAGCGCCGTCAAGCGCGCGACTGCGGCCTCGATGATTGGCGCATACGCGTCGATGCCACCAAATACGGGCTCCAAATTGACGGCGATGGCCGGAACACCCAGCCGGCGCATCTCGCGCAGGTGAGGCAGCCAAAGACCCCGGTTGCAAAAGTAGCCGTGGACAAACACCACGCCCGTTCGCCCCACGGCGTTGTCGGGCAGCACATCGGGCTCGCTGCGCCACAAGTGCGCCTGCCAAAGCCCAAACACCTTGGTCGAAATAACCGACTCAGCCCAGCCCACTTTGACCAAATCCAACACACCCGCAAGGGGAGGCGCTGGCAAACCGACTCGACTCGCCATCGCGGCCGCAAGCGGACCCCGGTTGACCACATAAAGCACCAACACTTCGATCGCAACCAACACCGGGGTGAAGACCAAAACCGACGCGACAAGCCCAATGGCCCAAGCACGGGACCACGACCAGATCAACACCGCGAGCACCAAAGAGACCAAGAAAAAGACGGCCATCGACGTGCGAAGCACATTGGCAAGTGCGCTGCTTGTGGGCAAAACCGCTGGCGGTTGCTGACCTGATGACTCGTTATTCATTGCGGTACTGTACGCAAAAAAGCCTCAAACATCTGCGAAGCCAACCGATTTGCCCGTCAGCCGCTTGGCTAAGCCTTGCGCGAGGCGATTGGTGACGCCGTAAATCGACAGCTGTGGGTTTGCACCGATGCTGGTTGGGAAAAGCGAGCCGTCGTGAATTGACACATTCTCGATCTGCCAATGCACGCCGTCAGGTCGCGTCACGCCGTCTCGCTCAGCGCCCGACAGGGCACACCCGCCCATGACGTGCGCGCTGACGACTTTGGTCAAAAGCGGCTTCATCTCCAAGGCCTCGATGCCCGCCTTGGCTTGAGCCCAGGTGGTGTAGCCATCGCCGACGGCTTCGTGGGTGGGTTGTACTTTCTTGGCACCCGCCGCGAACTGAATCTCGGCCATGCTCAAGAGCGCTCGGCGCGCGCCGTTCATCACGAAGTCGTTCAACGGATAGTCTAAAACGGGCGAACCGTCGGCCCGCAAGCCCACGCTGCCGCCGCGAGATTGGTCGTGAAAGCCGTCCCGCATCAAGGCCAACAACACGTGGGTGTTGGCAAAGTCTTTAATCGACTGCTCAAACGCGGCACCCATGCCGCCGATGCTGCTGGCAAACAGCACGGGGTGCAGTGGCGGGGCCTCAAGCTTGTAGCCAATCGGGCCATCAATGGCTTGGGTGTCTAAAAAATGATCGCTGTAGATGGTTTGTGGCGCGCCCGACCAGCCCGCCACGGTTTGAGCAAATACCGCGCCGCTCATCACCACCGGGTGTAAAAAGGTGCGCTTTCCCAGGTGCGCGTGCGGGTCAACCGCGCCTGATCGCATCAACAGTGCGGGGGAGTTGATCGCGCCACCGGCGACCACAAAGTGTTTGGCGACGATCTTGGTGTCGACTGAGCTGCGGGCGTCGGGAGTTCCGACACAGTGCAAGGCAGTGGCGCGGCCACGCGAAAATTCAAAGCGATCGGCTCGGGTTTGAACCAACATCTTGGCACCCATATTCAGCGCTTGGGGCAATGTCGTGACCAACATCGACTGTTTGGCATTGGTTGGGCAACCCAGGCCGCAACTGCCGAGATTCCAGCAGCCCTTTACGTTGCGCGCAATAGAAGCAGCCGCAATACCCAATTTGGCTGCGCCTCGGCGCAGCAAATCGTTGTTTTCATTCGGCGCGGCCAACCACGGCCCAATGCCCAAGCGGGTTTCGGCCTGCTGAAAATACGGAGCGAGGGCGTCAGCGGTGAATTCACTCAAACCGTGGTGCTTTTGCCAGTGGTTAAGCGTGACGGTCGGCGTGCGAAAAGAACTGGTCCAATTGACCGTGGTCGACCCGCCGACGCAGCGACCTTGCAAAATGTTGATGGCTTTATCAGCCGTTTTTCGGGCGGCGCTTTCTTGGTAGAGGCTGGGGTACGCCTCGGCCTCGACTTGGCGAAAGTCGGTGCTTGACTTGAGCGGCCCCTCTTCAATGATGATGACCGACAGCCCGGCGCGGCACAAAATCTCGGCGGTCACGCCAGCGCCAGCGCCGCTGCCGACAATGGCGACATCGCAGCTCATTTCTTGCGGACTGGCCCGGTGCGGCCCGCCGAAAACCGCCCAGCCTTGGGCAAGGCCTTGGCGGATCGGGTCCGCCAATCCTGGACGGGTGAGGTCCGCCAAACCTTGGCGGGTGGGGTCTTGAATGGCAATGCTCATCGCGAATCGATCAAATCGGGTTGGGGCCGGGGTAGCCCATCACGCCCCAAGTGGAAGCGTCTGAGAAATAAGCGCCTGAGGCGATGTTTTGCAAGGCGTGATACGCCTGTTGGCGCAGGCCGAGCCGCGACAAACGCATGCCTTGGAGCGCCGCTTGAACCTGCGCGGGCTCAGCCTCAGCCCAAGGCACTGACAAACCAGCCAAGCCAAGTCGACCGGCCGAGCTGCCCAACAAACTCAGCAGTTGCGCCAGCTCGTCTTGAGCGTGCTGCGGCAAACCCATGATGAGCGCATCGATTCGCCCCAAATAGCCGGTCATCGCTTGTTCACGCGGTACACCTGAGGCTGGCAGCAAACCACCCAAAACCGCGCCCGCAACCGCGGCAAACACGCCGCGCCCGGTCTCGGTCAAACGCGAAGCCACCACCGCAGGCTTGATGCTGAGCGCCACGCCGCCGCCCACCGCGAGTACCGCAGCGGCCCCCAGGCCAAGCACCAAGAGTCGCCGCCGAGGCGGTTTTGTCTGAAACACTGAAGATATTGACATATCTACAGGCTACCACCGGAACTTGGCTCCTCTGTAGATTGAACCGCCTATTTGGATAGGTGGAATGCCCTTGGGCGCGCGAAACAATCGACAATTGCGCCATGAAAGAAGGCCCAGAGACCCGCCGCATTCGCGCCTCACTTGCGCAACTCGTCCAACAAAGAGCACTGGTGCAAGCCGACCCTGCGTGGGCGCAGGCCGTTACATCCATCAAGCAACTCCAGTGTGCGAGGTTTGCGCACACTTACGCGGGACTCCTTGCTGACGCTCGATTTGGCCCGGCGACGCGGTTTTTTCTCAGCGACCTCTATGCGCCCCGCGATTTCAGCGAACGCGACGCCCAGTTTGGCCGCATCTCGGGTGCAATTGAGCGGTTTTTTGATGCATCCGTTGCCGCAACCGCCTGGGCGCTGGCTGACGTACACACCCTGTCTGAGCGCTTGGATGCCGCGCTGGCCAAGGAGTGGCTCAGCTCTGGCGCGCCACTGACACCCACCAGCTACTTGCAAGCGTGGCGTGCCGTGGGCGAGCGCGACTCGCGCATGCGACAACTCCACACCGTGCTGGAGCTCGGACGCCAGCTCGACCACCACACCCGCACGCGCGGCCTGCGCATGCTGCTCAAACTGATGCGCGCCCCGGCAGCAGCGGCCGGACTCAGCGATTTGCAGGTGTTTTTAGAAAACGGTTTTGACGCGTTCGCTTCAATGAAGGGCGCTCAAAGCTTCCTTGCTCAAATCGAAACCAACGAAACCGCTTTGATCGCCGACTGCTTCGACGCCCCAATCAGTCAAGCTGAGCGGCACTTTGACGGCATGGCGGGGCTCTGAATCGACTCAAAACGGCTCGATGGCCGATTTTCGACGGGTTTTTGGCACTTGGTCTCCGAATTCATTGAGTTTGTTGCTATGAAAATTAATTAGAAAAATACGACTTTCGAGCTAAAATCATGCGGCAGCGCAGCTGCAAAATTGCCCCGCACGACCTTGTTGCCCAAAACGTGGTTAGAGACCTAAACCTCGAATCAAGTGTCACCAGCGTGGCCATTTCGACGAGACTTCTAGGGTTATTACTGATCCATCGAATCCAAATGAAATACCTTAGTTTTATTCCAGTCGCGCTGATTTCTGCGGGCCTCCAACTGGCTTGGGTCCCAGGGCTCTGCGCCGAGTCCATCGTGGTGGGTCGATCACTGGCCTTGAGTGGCGCCTTGACGACTTATGGTGAAGCCAAACGCGATGGCGGCGACGCTTATGTGGCCAAGGTCAATGCGGCCGGTGGTGTCGGTGGTAGAAAAATTGAGTTGGTGACTTTGGACGACGCATACACGCCCGCCAAAACTGTCGAAAACCTCAGAAAACTGGCGTCTGAGCGAAATCCAACCGCATTTCTTGGCCTGTTTGGTGTTCCGACCATTGCAGCAGCCCTGCCAGTCTTGCTTGAACTCAAAATTCCAGCCGTCGGCTTGACCTCCGGCACTGACGCGTTGCGATCACCCGTCAACCGCTATGCATTCCCTGTGCGGGCCAGTTACGCCGACGAAGCACGAAAACTGGTAGCCCATGTCAAAACGGTCAGTAGCTCGAAAGTCAGCGTGATCTACACCAGCAATGCGTTTGGCGAAAGCGTCAAAGACACCTTGCTGGCAGCACTCAAGGAAGCCGGACTGACCGCCAAGACGTTCAAGGTTGACCCTGCGGGCAACGATGCGGCCACGGCGGCCCGTTTGGCGTCGGCGGATGAACCCCACGCGATCTTCATGACGATGTTGTCGCAAGCTGCGATTCCTGTGTTGACTGAAGTAAAAAAGACGGCATTTCACGGTGCGCTTTATACGTTTTCACCCGTCGATACGTCCACCATCACCAAGCAGCTTGGTGAAAAAGCAAACGGACTGGCCATCACCCAGGTCGTACCCATCCCCACCGGCGTTCGAGTGAAGGTCGTCACGGAATACGTCAAGGCGTTGGAGGATCTCGGACGCGGCACACCCAGCTTTTACGGGCTAGAAGCATTCATCGAAGCCAAGGTGTTGGTCGAGGGCTTGAAGCGCGCGGGGCCCAAGCCAACGCCCGCATCTCTGGTCAATGGGTTAGAGACGATGCGTGATTTGGATGTTGGCGGCTACTTCGTCAGCTATCGGCCAGACGCGCATACCGGCAGTCTGTTTGTTGAAGTGGACTTCATCGACGCATCTGGCAAGGTCAGACGCTAGCGCGTTTGGTGCATCATCGTGGACCGAGGCGCGTTCACCGAGTCTAGGCGTGCTCAGGGCGCGCAAATTTCGACTCAAAACCAGCTAAAACGCCAAGTCTAGGGCCCAATTGGCACTTGGTCACCGGATTCATTGGGTTTGTTGCTATTATTTTAGAACCATATTCAATCACTTGCCGGCGAGCATTTGCCCCAGCGCGAAGAAGCTGGGCAGCACGATGGGGTCGTTTGCAGCGCTGCTGGCTATGGGGTGCGAGCCGAACCGAGCGATGACGAGTTCGGCCTTGGGCGCGATGTGAATGCGTTGGCCATGAATGCCTCGGGCCTCGTATGCGCCGTGTGGGTTGTGGGTGTTCCACCACATGTTGCGGTACGAAAAACCACCCAATAGCGCGTAGCCGGCTTTGGCAAACTTGGCTGGGTCGGCACCGCGCACGGTATCGGCGACGACGGCTGCAGGGATGACTTGACGGCCATTGCCTTGGCTTGCCGCGCCTTCGCAGCGCATCATTTCGCCAAATCGGGCCAAATCGCGCAAACTGGCATTCAAACCGCCACCGCCAAACGGCACGCCGATGGAGTCAACGCTGATGCTGGCGTCTTCTTCGCAGCCGATTTGTTGCCAAATGCGCTGACTTAGCATGTCGGCCAGACCGATGCCGGTTGCGCGTTTCATGACCCAACACAGCACATCGGTGTTGACGGTTTTGTAGGCAAAGGCTTGGCCGTGTTGGCCGTCTTTTTGCAGGGTTTGCAAAAACTCATAGAAGTTACCAGGGCCTGTGTAGTTTGCGGGCCTGGCAAGCAGGCCGCCCGCTCGAGCGTGATCCCATATTTGCGCCTTGGGGTCGGCATACAGCTCGGAGTAGGCCACGCCAATTTGCATGTCCATCACGTCGCGCAGCGTGGCGTCGCCGTACGCGGTGCGGGCCAGTTCGGGCAGGTGGTGCGACACAAGCTGGGCAGCATCAAGCACCCCCTCGTGCACCAAGGTTGCAGCGAGTGTGGCGGCGTAGCTTTTGGTGATTGAAAAGCAGGCATGGGCCAAGTGCGGCTGCGAAGCGCCAAAGTAACGCTCATAGACGCGCCTGCCTTTGTGCAGCACAACAATGCCGTCGCAGTAGGTGTCAGCCAGCGAGTCAGCCCAGACGCGGGTGTTGCCAGCCATGTCTTTGAATCTCAACGCGTCGATCTCAGTGCTCAAAGCTTCGTTGACTTCGCCCAAGTCGCTCGCAGCGCCTGCACCCCGGCGCACGTTGACAGTTGGCATGAGTTCGCGCAGGTGCGACAAGGCCCAGCGATTTTGCGGAAAGCCAAGCGCCCGGTCGTCCTCAAAACGAATTTGCCGCTCAATCGGCGGCGGCGAGCCCTGCATCCAGCCCATGCGGGTGGGGTCGGACGCGGCGGCATCCAAATAGTCGACGCCGTCAAAGTGTTGCGTTCCGGTGGGGTAAGTTGCGGTCATGGTCGATTGATCAAGGGATGCGGGCAACTTCAGTTTACGCGGCAATGGGTCGCCTCTCTGAAAAGAGTTACTACTATTTGCATAGCAACGAACTCAATAGATTCGGAGACCGTGGGCATATTTTCCATAAAAATGATCGAAATCGCCCGTTTTAAGGTTAGGACTTACGCAAAATTGTCCCAGCAAGGCGCAGCGACGACGACAGTGCGAATAGCACGGCTAGGAGCTGCAACGCGGCTGGGGCGGTTTTGCGTAAGTCCTAAAGGTGTTTTGGGGCTTTTGCCGCCGATCGGTTTGCGGTGTCGCCCTTCAGTGTTTATCCGCTCACTGACGAGCCTCGATCACCGCCAGAATATTGCCAACTAGGAGAACACCATGGCCGCATCTGCTGCAACCCCCGTTTGGTACCAGTCTTACCCCGAGTCCATGCCGCGCGACGTCAAGCCCGAGCAATACCGCTCGGTGGTGCACATGCTGGAAGAGTCGTTTCGCAAAAACGCCCAAAAACCCTATGCCGTGTGCATGGACCGCTGGCAAAGCTACCGCGAGCTGGATGATTTGAGCTCGGCGCTGGGAGCGTATTTGCAAAGCTTGGGGCTCAAGCCGGGTGCGCGGGTGGCGATCATGCTGCCCAATGTGCCGCAGTTCAGCGTGACGATGTCGGCGATTTTGCGTGCCGGCTACGTCTGCGTGAATGTGAACCCGCTGTACACCGCGCGCGAGCTTGAGCACCAAATGAAAGACTCGGGCGCCGAGGCAATCGTGGTGCTTGAAAATTTTGCCAAAACACTGAGCGATGTCATCGATAAAACCCAGATCAAGCACGTGATCATGGCCAGCATGGGTGATTTGCTTGGCTTTTGGTACGGCACATGGCTCACGTTTGCGGTTCGGCACTTGGCCAAAATGGTGCCTGCCTTCAAGATCCCGTTGACCAATGGCCGAACCGTGACCGGCTTCAACCGCGCGGTGGCCGAGGGTACGGGCATGACGCTCAAGCCCGCGTCCGAGCTGACTTTGGATTCGATTGCGTTTTTGCAATACACCGGCGGCACGACCGGGTTGAGCAAGGGCGCCGTGTTGACGCACCGCAACGTGATCGCGGCCGTGTTGCAAACCGAAGGGTGGTTTACCCCGGCCCTGCATGCCAAAGGCATCCACGACCCAAGCGAAGTCAACGCGATTGCGGCCTTGCCGCTGTATCACATCTTCGCGCTGGGCTTGAGTTTGGTGGTGATTCGCTGGGGAGCGCACTTGACCTTGGTGCCCAATCCGCGTGACTTTGGCAAGTTCATTGAGGTGCTGAAAAAGCGCAAATTTCATGTGTTTCCGGGCGTGAACACGCTCTTTAACGCCCTTCTCAACCACCCGCAGTTTCCAAGTGTTGACTTCAGCGGGCTGGCGATCACGCAAGCGGGTGGCATGGCCGCAACCGAAGCCACAGCAAAGGCTTGGCTCAAAATGACGGGTTGCCCCATGATTGAGGGCTGGGGCATGTCGGAGACCTGTGCGGGCGGCACGAACAACCTGAGCACGAGCGCAACCTTTACCGGCACGATTGGCTTGCCGCTGCCCGGCGTATTGATTGCGATGAAAGACGATGACGGCAACGACGTGGCACTGGGCGAGTCGGGTGAAATTTGCATCAAAGGCCCCAACGTGATGGTGGGCTATTACAACCAGCCCGAAGAGAATGAAAAAGCATTCACCCATGATGGCTACATGCGAACGGGCGACGTGGGCATCATGGACACACGAGGCTTCAGTCGCATCGTTGACCGCAAAAAAGACATGATTTTGGTCAGCGGCTTCAACGTGTTCCCCAATGAGTTGGAGCAAGTCATCTCGCTGTGCCCCGGCGTGCTGGAGTGCGCCGCGATTGGCGTGGCAGACGCAAAACAGGGCGAGGCGATCAAGGTGTTCGTGGTGAAGAGCGACAGCCACTTGAATGAAGAAGACGTGATGAAGTATTGCCGCAAGGAGCTCACAGGCTACAAAGTGCCCAAATACATCGAGTTCCGCGACGATTTGCCCAAAACCAATGTCGGCAAGATATTGCGACGCGAATTGCGGGCTGGCAAGTAAGCTGCATTGGGGTCGATCAGTACTATCTATTTCGCAGCACCAAACCCAATGAATCCGCTGACCAAGTGTCAAATTCCTGCTAATTTCTGCGTTTTAGAGCGTGGATGGCTTTCGTCGAACACAATCATCGTCATGGGGTCAGCTGGCGCGGCAGTTGTCGACACGGGCTACGTGACCCATGCCGCGCAAACGGTCAGTTTGATTGAGGCCACGCTGCAAGCGTGGGCTGACACGTCGCGAGCCGACCGGGTTGATGTCACCCAAGTCATCAACACCCACTTGCACAGCGACCACTGCGGCGGCAACGCCAGCGTGGTGCGCCGCTGGCCTGGGGCACAACTGCTGATTCCACCCGGTCACGCCCGTGAAGTGCGCGATTGGGACGAATCGGCGCTGACGTTCAGCGCAACAGGTCAGCAGTGCGAGCGATTCGCGTTTGATGCGACGCTCGTGCCCGGCGAGCCGATCATGTTGAGCGACGACTTGTTTGAAGTCCATGCCGCGCCAGGGCATGACCCGCACAGCGTCGTGCTGTTTCACCCCACGAGTCGCGGCTTGATTTCGGCCGATGCGCTTTGGAACAACGGGTTTGGGGTCGTCTTTCCGGCGCTTGAGGGCATCGATGCATTTCGCGAGGTTGGCGCTACGTTGGATGTGATCGAAGCGCTCCAGCCGCTGTACGTGATTCCGGGTCATGGCGCGGTTTTCAACGATGTGGCGGAGGCACTGGCTCGGGCGCGGGCGCGATTGGCGTACTTTGAAGCCAACCCAGACAAGCATGCGATGCACGGCATGAAGGTGCTCATCAAGTTCAAGATGCTTGAAATTCAAAGGACTTCTCTTGCGTCGCTGCTGCGGTGGATCGAGACGACACCGTACTTCGCATTGGCTCATGGCGTTTATGCCAAAGGGCAGTCGCTGGGCGCATGGGCGCAGTCGGCAGTGCAGTCGTTGGTGTCAGGCGGGGCGCTGGCGATCGACGGCGACGTGGTTGCCAACCGTGACACTTGATGAGATTTGATCCCTAAAATCAGCTGACTCTTTTTTCTTAGGACTTACGCAAAATTGCTCCAGCAAGGCGCAGCGACGACGACAGTGCGAACAGCACGGCTAGGAGTTGCAACGCGGCTGGGACGGTTTTGCGTAAGTCCTATTTCTGAAACCCGATTTCGACGCCACCATTAGGCAACACACCGTGAAACTACGCACCTTTATTCGATCGTCCCATGTGTTCGCCGCCTGTTTGCTGTTTCTCGGCACCTGCTCGGCATCATTTGCTGCGACTGCTGCGCCGTCCGCTGCCGCGGCCGCTACTGCCGCCGGTGTGTCGTGGGTTGAGTCCGCCAACATGAGCGATGTCAGCAAGGCATTTGCCACTGCCAAAGCGCAATCCAAGCCCGTCTTTTTGTATTGGGGCGCAGTGTGGTGCCCGCCGTGCAACCAAGTCAAGGCCACGCTTTTTTCTCGCAGTGACTTCGCGCGTTTGTCCAAGTCATTTGTGATGGTGCATGTGGATGGTGACAAGCCCGGATCGCAAAAGGTTGCGCAGGAATACAAGGTACGCGGTTATCCGACGATGGTGGTAATGGATGCCAAGGGCGTTGAAATCACCCGCCTGCCCGGTGAGGTTGACCCCGAGCGTTATCTTGCGACGATGCAAGCGTCGATTGGCGCAACCATCCCCGCGAAAGACCTCGTGCAGCGGGCGCTTGTGGGTCAAACATTGACCGAGGCGCAGTGGTCGCTGCTGGCTTTTTACTCGTGGGATACCGACGAGAAGCAAGCCAGCGGAGCCGCGCCTTTGGCTGATACCTTTGTCAGACTTGCAGATCGCGCGCCAGCTGGTGGCGTCAAAGATCGGCTACGCATGCGTGCGTTGGTCGTGCAGGCTCAAGACGACAAACTCAACTCCGCACCCGCTTGGGCCGCCGAGGCCGCCTTGGTGGTCGGTGAGTTGGCGGCATCTGAAACCCGCAGTGCAGCACTCAACGACACGTGGATGGGCTACTCTGAACCACTGGTCAAGGCCATTCATAAGTTGGCCAGCGTCGAGCGCGACCGTTTGGTGCTGTCGATTGATGCTGTTTTGGCGAGGGCATTGAGCGGTACGCGTTTGACTCGGGCGGAGCAGCTGGATGCATGGTCCGCGCGCATGAGTTTGGACGAGTTGTTGACCGCACCCGCAAAAGCGGCGAGGAGTGCATTGGTATCTCAAGCGATGCTGGCAACTCAGAAAATAGCAACTGCAACGACAGACCGCTACGAGCGCCAAGCTGTCGTGCCCGCGGCTGCGCAGCTGTTCAGTCAGCTCGGCGATGCGGCGCAGTCAGACGCATTACTCAAAGCGGAGTTGCCGAGCGCAGTTGCGCCCTACTATCACATGCTGGTTTTGGGTGGCAACGCCAAGAAACGCAAAGACACAGCCGCTGCGCTTGATTGGTATGAAAAGGCCTGGACGACATCGCAAGGCGCTGCGACTCGCGCTCAATGGGGCAGCGGCTTTGTGTCCAATTTGGTTGACCTCGCACCCAGCGACAGCAGGCGCATTGAAGCTGTTGCGCTTCAGGTGCTGACTCAAGCCGGCACGACCGAGCATTTTTACGCGCGCACGCAACGTTCGATTGCTCGCATGGCGACCAAAGTACAAGGCTGGAGCGCGGGCAATGCCGCTGATCGTGTTCAGACTTCCAAACGACTCGAAGCAGCTAAAACCGGGCTTTGCGGGAAGATGCCTAAGACAAGTGATGCAAAGTCCGCTTGCGAGGCCATCAAGTTCTCCGCCTCTTGATCGTCAGACGTAAAAAACCCCCGAGTACTTCGCAGTACGCGGGGGTTTTTTTGTTCAAGTTGCTGAACAACCAGTAACTCGCGAAAACGAGTTACCAGCCGTACATAGGCGTTACATGCCCATGTCGCCCATGCCACCCATACCGCCCATTCCGCCGCCGCCCATGCCCCCGGCAGGTGCGTCGTCCTTTGGTGACTCCGAAACCATGCATTCGGTTGTCAACATGAGTGATGCCACCGACGCTGCGTTTTGCAATGCGGTACGCGTCACTTTGGTTGGGTCCAAAATACCCATTTCGATCATGTCGCCGTAGGTATCGTTAGCTGCATTGAAGCCGTAGTTGCCCTTGCCGTTCAACACTGCATTGACAACCACCGAGGCCTCGCCGCCTGCGTTGTAAACGATTTCGCGCAGCGGTGCTTCAATGGCGCGCATGACGAGCTTGATGCCGGCGTCTTGGTCTGCGTTGTCGCCTTTGAGCGCGCCGACAGCTTGTTTGGCACGCAAGAATGCGACGCCGCCACCGGCAACGATGCCCTCTTCGACGGCTGCGCGTGTTGCGTGCAGGGCGTCTTCAACGCGAGCTTTCTTTTCTTTCATCTCGACTTCGGTGGCAGCGCCAACCTTGATGACTGCAACGCCACCGGCCAATTTGGCCACGCGCTCTTGCAATTTTTCGCGGTCGTAGTCCGAGGTCGCTTCTTCGATTTGCACGCGAACTTGCTTCACGCGGGCTTCGATGTCAGCGGCCGCGCCTGCGCCGTCAATGATGATGGTGTTCTCTTTGCCGACCTCGACGCGCTTGGCTGAACCAAGGTCTGCCAAAGTCACTTTTTCGAGCGTCAAGCCCACTTCTTCAGCAATGACTTTGCCACCGGTCAGGATGGCAATGTCTTCCAACATGGCTTTGCGGCGATCGCCAAAGCCAGGCGCCTTGACTGCAACAACTTTCAAAATGCCACGGATCGTGTTGACAACCAAGGTTGCTAGTGCTTCGCCCTCGACATCTTCAGCAATGATGAGCATTGGACGGCCAGCTTTAGCCACTTGCTCCAAAATCGGCAGCAAGTCGCGGATGTTGCTGATTTTTTTGTCATACAGCAGCACAAATGGGTTATCCATCAGCGCAGCTTGCTTCTCAGGGTTGTTGATGAAGTACGGTGACAGGTAGCCGCGGTCGAACTGCATGCCTTCGACCACATCCAATTCGCTCTCAAGCGATTTGCCGTCTTCAACGGTGATGACGCCTTCTTTACCGACTTTGTCCATCGCGTCAGCGATGATCTTGCCGATGGTTTCATCCGAGTTCGCTGAAATTGAACCCACTTGAGCAATTTCTTTGCTGGTGGTGGTGGCTTTGGAAGCCTTTTTCAACTCTGCAACCAAGGCAACTACGGCCTTGTCGATGCCGCGTTTCAGATCCATTGGGTTCATGCCTGCGGCGACATACTTCATGCCTTCGCGAACGATTGCTTGGGCCAAAACGGTAGCAGTTGTGGTTCCGTCGCCAGCGATATCGCTGGTTTTCGATGCCACTTCTTTGACCATCTGTGCGCCCATGTTCATGAGCTTGTCTTTGAGCTCAATTTCTTTGGCGACCGACACACCGTCTTTGGTCACGGTCGGTGCACCGAATGAGCGCTCCAACACCACGTTGCGACCTTTTGGTCCCAAGGTTACTTTCACTGCGTTTGCAAGGATGTTCACACCCTCAACCATGCGGGCGCGCGCTTCGCCGCCGAAAACCACGTCTTTTGCTGCCATTTGTATTCTCCAGGTTCAGTTCTACGAATTACTTCTCAACGACTGCGAACAGATCGTCTTCTTTCATGACGAGCAACTCGTCACCGTCAACTTTGACGGTTTGACCGCTGTACTTGCCAAACAAAACACGGTCGCCAACAGCGACGGTCAGTGCCTTTAGCTCGCCCTTGTCATTGGTCTTGCCCGGACCGACAGCAAGTACTTCACCTTGGTCAGGCTTTTCAGCAGCGTTGTCAGGGATGTAAATGCCTGATGCGGTCTTGGTTTCGTTTTCCAGCCGTTTGACGATCACGCGATCGCCCAGTGGACGCAGTTTCATGTTTTCTCCTAGTGGGACGTTCAAAAAAATCTGACTCGACTCGATATGTGACGATTGCTTTTACTTGGAGCAAAGCAAATCCCGAGCGCTAGCACTCGCTATCGGTGAGTGCTGATGATAGTTCCTCATCCCCGCTTTTTCAAGATGAGCAAGATATAAATTTGCAATTTTCTGCGACCGAGCGGTATGTTCGAAGTGCATGCTGGTTCATTACGAGAACCCGTTGAACGTGGTTGGGACGATTTGCGGGGTGACGGGTGATGATGGGGAGCACCGGGTGTTGTTATGCAAGAGAAACATCGAGCCACGCTGGGGCAAGTGGACGCTACCGGCGGGATTCATGGAGCTTGACGAGACGACGGCACAAGGGGCCAAGCGCGAAACCGACGAAGAGGCCGGTGCGCAAATCGAGATGGGGCCACTCTTTAGCCTGATCAACGTGGCAAGAGTGGGGCAAGTGCACCTTTTCTACACAGCCAAGCTACTCAGCGAAGACTTCAACCCAGGGCACGAGACCATAGAAGCGAGGCTCTTCAGACAAGAGGAAATCCCGTGGAGCGAGATTGCATTTCGCACCGTACAAGTCACGCTAGAGCGCTACTTCGAGGATCACCGATTGGGGAGAATGGGTTTTCACGAAATCGATGTTGGGTGAGATACAGGCATGGGCGCGCGAAGAACCGCAGCCCCTTGGCCGAGCTCCTAGCTCGAGCTCCTAGCTCCGAGCTGGCTCCGAGACAATCAAATAGTCTGCATCGACGATCCCAATTGATCCCGACAACTCTCAAATACAGCAAAGCAAATTTTGAATAAAAAAAAGACCCAGTCAAACGACTGGGCCTTTTTCTTGCTATAGAAGCCTGACAATGTCCTACTTTCACACGGGAACCCGCACTATCATCGGCGCTAAGGCGTTTCACTGTCCTGTTCGGGATGGGAAGGAGTGGTACCACCTTGCTATGGTCATCAGGCATAACTTGTCGACGAATTGATCAACCGCAAAGGGTCAATCAAACCATCCAATTCATAGAGTTTTATCAGAAGTGCTGAGCACAAATTTCGATTACGTCTTCATAGACATCATTGGCAAACGCCCTCATAAACAATTGACGACTGTAAAAGTGTCAAAGTTATAGGGTCAAGCCTCACGAGCAATTAGTATCAGTTAGCTTAACGCATTGCTGCGCTTCCACACCTGACCTATCAACGTCCTGGTCTAGAACGACTCTTTAGGGGGCTCAGGGCCCCGGCAGATCTCATCTTGAAACGAGTTTCCCGCTTAGATGCTTTCAGCGGTTATCTCTTCCATACTTAGCTACCCTGCGATGCCACTGGCGTGACAACAGGTACACCAGAGGTATGTCCACTCCGGTCCTCTCGTACTAGGAGCAGGCTTCCTCAAATCTGCAGCGCCCACGGAAGATAGGGACCAAACTGTCTCACGACGTTTTAAACCCAGCTCACGTACCTCTTTAAATGGCGAACAGC
>JANOPN010000161.1:0-26459 GCA_031421855.1 Comamonadaceae bacterium | reverse complement strand
TATGCGCCGTGCCTGTGCCCCTCTACAGGCGAGACGGCATGACCAATTTCGTGCACTTGTGCAGCCCATGACAGCTGGGTCTGACAGCGCTCAAGCGCCTCTGCTGGCCAATTTAGTTGTTGCGCCAATGGCTCAAGCAACACCAGTGATTGCTTCAAAACGCGCTCGACTTGCGGGGCATCAACGTACAAGCGCTTTGAAAACGCCGCCAAAGCCGATCGTCGTAGGTCCGTCTCGGCTTGTGGTGAAAGCAGTTTGAAGAGCACGCCATGTCGAAGCGAGCCGTTTGCAACCCGCATGGAATCGATATCCAACACTGCAAAAATCGCACGCAACACGCAGATGCCACCCACAATCACGGGGCGACGGTCATCCTTCAAGCCTGCCAAATTCACGTCGTCGACGTGGTTTGAGCGCCGAAACTGACTGCTCAACCACTGAAGCCCTTCGCGTGTGACGACCCCCGCGGGCCAGTTTGCTGCTTCCAACATGGCAGCTACCGCCCCTATGGTTCCAGAAGAGCCATAGGCGACATCCCACTGCGTGCGTCCGAACGTCGTCGCACCGGCCTCCACGATTGATTTGGCCGCCAACTCAGCATCGTCAAACGATGAAGGCTTGATTGCACCGCCTGGGAAAAATCGCCCCGACCAAGCAACACTGCCCAGGCGATACGACTCTTGGCTTGAGCTGACATGCAATTGCCCCAAAATCAACTCGGTCGATCGGCCGCCGATGTCAACAACCAAACGCCTCTCATCCGACTGATGTAACAAGCGACTCACGCCTTGGTAAATCAACCTGGCTTCGTCGTGCCCTGAAATGACTTCAATAGGAAAACCTAAGGCCGTTTCGCCTTGTTCGATGAAAACGTCTCGGTTTTTTGCTTCTCTTAGCGTCTGAGTGGCGACAGCCCGCACGTGCTCGGGTTTAAATCCTGCCAAGCGCTCGCCGAAACGCCTCAAGCAGGCAACGCCACGTGCGATCGACTCTTCGCTCAGGTTTCGCTCACCATCCAATCCATTGCCTTGCCGAACAAAATCTTTCAAATAGTCAGCTCGTTGGATGTGTTGATCAAACACGACTCCGATTTCGAGCCTAAAGCTGTTCGATCCAAGGTCAATTGCTGCCAGTTGTGTTCCGTTTTGCATGGATCCGTTTTGTTGTTGATGATTCGCGGACCCATTGTCCCCTGTTCAGGATTTTGCCCTTGGCCTTGCGAAGGCTACCCCAATACCCGCCCATCTGCGCTAAGCATGGTCTGGGTGACGAATGGGGTGCGACGGACCCCAATTTGGTTTGACACGCTGAAGCCGCCCAATTCGACCACCGAGCGGGTTGCCATGATTTCGGCGATGCTGCCTCGGGGATCGCTGCTATCCACGCCTTTAACTAAGTCAATCATCACTCGAGCGCTGATGTAGCCCGTGAGGCTTTGTGATGTCGGCGGTTCGTCGAAGTAGGTGTTGAGCGCTGATCGGTAGTCGCGAACGACCGACAAACCCGATGTCACCATTGGCGCGACCTGGGCCGCCACAACATTGATGCCCTTGGGCACGCCGAGTTGTTGGACGGTTTGTAAGTTGACATCGGCTAAGCCGATGATGAAGCGTTGGCGGGTTTGAGGACCCATGGCTTGAATCAACGCGATGAGCTCAGGGGTTCCTCCGACAAACAGCAGCATGGGCGGCGCGTCGGTGGTGAGTTTTTGCGCGACTGAACGCCACTCGCCACGGCGTGTGTAGCTTGTCGTGCGCATTTGGCTGGCCTGCGTCGCCCGGCGCAACTCTGCACCGTGGCTGATTTCATCGGCATCACTCGCGTAGACCACGCCGAGATCGCGCATGTTTGTGACGCTCATGACGCGCACCACGTGGGCAATTTGTTCGCCTCGGTTGGCAAACACGTTGAATGTGCGCAGACTCTTGGCCATGTCGCTCATCAGCCAAGGCGCGCATTGGCATAGATCGGAAGCAGAGTCGGTGCGCTCAGTCACCATTTTGGCGACCAAGTCGCCAACAGTGCCCATCAGTGCCGCGCAGCCAACTTCGCCTCGTGCCTGCTTCAATGCCGCATCCACCGCGCTCGCCGAGCCGTCAGTTTCAATGATTTGGTGGCTGACCAAGCGACCATTGATGCCGCCGCGTTGGTTAAGCTCCGAGAATGCGGCGCGAACACCAACGACAAAATCTTTGGTTACATCTTGCTGGCCAGCCGAGCTGTCAACGATTTGCATCAAACCGATGGGTTTTTTGGTGGGCGCTGTTCGTGAATACGCTCGGTTCACGCCCAACGATGCCGAGCCGGCAAGGCCAAACGCTGCCAGTTGAGCCACTTTTCTGCGGCTGATTTTTGAATCAGTGCGCGTTGCCAATGGGATGTTCATTTTGAAGCTCCAATTCGAGTTTGGGTGGTTTGAGTGCCGTTTAGGTCACCTGAATAAGTCACTTTTGATAGCAACAACGTCAATGAATACAGTGACCAATGGCCAAAATGACTAGAAAATTGCTTGAAGAAGGACTGCGCAACGGTTTTTCGTCGCTTTTGCGCAGTTGCCGATCAGCGGCGGGGTGCCGGCGGCATCACCACTCGGTCAATGGTGTGAATCACGCCGTTGGTGGCTTGGATGTCTGCTTGCGCAACCATGGCATCGTCAACCGTGACGATGTTGCCTGCCTTTGCGACGGGCAGCATGGCACCGTTTAAGCTTTTGACCGCGGCATTGCTCACCTGTGCCGCCATCACTTTGGCGGGAATCACATGAAAACTCAGCACCGCCCGAAGTTGGTCTGGGTTGGCGACCAAACTGTCGCGGGTTTTTTGCGGTAGTGCGGCAATGGCCTCGTTGGTGGGTGCAAAAATCGTGAAAGGGCCGGGCGCCTTGAGCGCGTCAGTCAAACCGGCAACGGCAACCAAGTTGGACAAGCTGCTGAGCTGGGGAGTGGTAGCCAGAGTCTCAGCAAGATTTTTCGGCACCAATGGGGCGGGTGAATTGCTGTGCGTTGAAGCGCAGGCAGAAAACAAAACGCTGAACGAAGCAGCGATCAAAGTGCGAACTAGGGTCATGGATCACCTGTGGGTAGTAGTGGATAACCATGACAATGTCCCACCCGACTGTGAAACGGGTGTGACGATTAGATGACAGGGCGGTGACCGGCGAGCACGCCCCAGTTTGGTTGACGTTCGCCCGTGATTTCATCAACTTGTCACAATCCCTCGCTAAATTCGTGACAAGTGAAACAAGCGCTTCGTGCGCATTGAAGGAAGTCTATGAAAAATTTGTCCTTTTTGAACCTTCGCAGCGCAAGCTTATTTGCCGCTAGTGCTTGGTTAAGCGTTGCAAACGCACAAGTCACCGAAATCACGGGAGCGGGAGCGACTTTTCCAGCGCCGCTCTATGCGAAGTGGGCGTCGGACTATTTCAAAGCCACTGGCGTGAAAATCAACTACCAGTCGGTCGGGTCGGGCGCGGGTTTGCGCCAGATTGAAGCCAAGACAGTCGATTTTGGTGCGTCAGACATGCCGCTTAAAGACGAAGAGCTCAAGGCCAAGAATCTGATTCAGTTCCCCACGGTCATTGGCGGGGTCGTGCCAGTCATCAATGTCAAGGGCATCGCGCCAGGCACCTTGCGCCTGAACGGGCAAGTTTTGGGCGACATCTATTTGGGCAAAATCACCAAATGGGACGACGCGGCGATCAAAGCCCTGAACCCTAGTATCACGCTGCCGTCCGAGGTGATTTCGCCGGTACGCCGCGCTGACGGCTCGGGAACCAGTTTCATTTTCACCAACTACTTAAGCAAAGTAAATGCAGAGTGGAAGTCAAAGGTTGGTGAGGGCACCGCGGTCAACTGGCCTGCGGGCGCAGGCGGCAAGGGCAACGAGGGCGTAGCGGCATTTGTCAACCGCCTGCCCAACTCAATCGGTTATGTCGAATACGCGTATGTCAAACAAAATAAAATGAATTTTGCGTTGATGCAAAATGCGGCTGGCAATTTTGTTGCCCCATCCGACACCAACTTCAAAGCCGCGGCAGCCGGTGCCGATTGGAATAAAACTTTTTACCAAGTGCTGACCCAACAAGTCGGCAAAGACTCTTGGCCTTTGTCCGGTGCAACATTTATCTTGATGCAGCGGACCCAAGAAAAACCCGCAAACGCTACCGCAGTATTGAAATTTTTCAACTGGGCTTACGCAAATGGCGATCAAATGGCTGATGATTTGGACTACGTCCCAATGCCAGACTCGATCAAGCCAGCGGTCCAAAAGGTTTGGGCGGAACTCAAAGATTCCTCAGGCAAGTCTGTTGCCACCAAATAAACCAATACTGTACCGAAAATGACCCCGACCACGAAGGCGAGTAAAGCTTGGCTCGATCCTGCATTTGCGTTAGCTGCGCGGGCTAGCGCATGGCTGACACTGGGTTTGTTAGTTGCCATCATCGGCTCGCTGGTGGTGGGCGCGTGGCCAGCGATTCACAAGTACGGACTGGGCTTTTTGACCAGCACGACTTGGGATCCCGTCAAGAACGAGTACGGTGGGTTGGTGATGATTTACGGGACCTTGGCCAGCTCGTTCATCGCGCTGCTGATCGCGGTGCCCGTCAGTTTTGGCATTGCATTGTTTTTAACCGAGTTGTCGCCGGCTTGGCTCAAACGACCACTTGGCACCGCGATCGAACTGCTGGCCGCTGTGCCGTCAATCGTCTACGGCATGTGGGGGTTGCTGGTTTTTGGGCCAATTTTGGCCACTTGGGTGCAAGGGCCGTTGCAAAAGCTGTTCGCAGGTGTGCCGTATTTGGGGGCCTTGGTCAGCGGCCCGCCCGTCGGCATTGGTATTTTGAGCGCGGGCATCATTTTGGCGATCATGATCATTCCGTTTATCGCATCCGTCATGCGAGACGTGTTTGATGTCACGCCGCCGATGCTCAAAGAGTCGGCCTACGCGCTGGGCTCGACAACGTGGGAAGTCATTTGGAAAGTGGTGTTGCCCTACACGAAGACCGGCGTTTTGGGCGGTGTCATGCTGGGGCTGGGGCGCGCGCTGGGTGAGACCATGGCGGTGACCTTTGTGATTGGCAACATGAATCAGCTCAATTCGCTGAGCGTGTTCGACGCGGCCAATAGCATCACGTCAGCCCTCGCGAACGAGTTCGCCGAAGCCGGTGAGGGCTTGCATCAGGCCTCATTGATTTACCTAGGGCTGGTTTTATTTTTCATCACTTTTGTTGTGTTGACGCTATCCAAGTTGCTCTTGGCACAACTCAAAAAGTCCGAAGGGGGTAAGGCATGAACCCCGTGCATCTATCCAAGTACGCTCGGCGTAAATGGGTCAACCGCCTGGCCATCGCATCCTCGCTGGCTGCGATTGCGTTTGGCTTATTTTGGTTGGCCTGGATTTTGTGGGAGACGATCAGGCTTGGCGTGGGTGGCATCGCGATGGCGACTTTCACCCAGTCAACGCCGCCACCCAATGAGGTCGGTGGTTTGGCTAACGCCTTGGTAGGCTCTGGAATCATGGTCGCACTGGCCACCTTTGTTGGCACACCGATCGGCATGATGGCGGGTATCTACTTGGCTGAATACGGCACCAAGAGCCGCGTTGCCAGCGTGACCCGGTTTGTGAACGACATTTTGTTGTCGGCACCGTCCATCGTGGTCGGTTTGTTTGTGTATTCGGTGGTCGTGTCTCGATTCAAAACTTTCTCGGGCGCTGCCGGGGTGTTTGCGTTGGCCTTGATCGTGATACCGGTGGTCATCCGCACAACCGAGAACATGCTGCTGTTGGTGCCGTCGGCTTTGCGCGAGGCAGCTTATGCCTTGGGTGCGCCCAAATGGAAGGTCATCATCGGCGTCACGCTTCGGGCGGCCCGCGCGGGCGTCATCACCGGTGTGCTGTTGGCTTTGGCGCGCATTTCGGGCGAGACAGCACCGTTGCTTTTCACGGCTCTCAGCAACCAGTTTTTCACGGCGAATCTGGGTGAACCCATGGCCAGCTTGCCGGTGACGATTTTCAAGTTCGCGATGAGCCCCTACGAGAACTGGCAACAACTTGCCTGGGCGGGTGTGCTGATCATCACACTCGTCGTATTGGGTTTGAACATCTTGGCTCGCGTCTTGAGCCGCCAAAAATATTGAGCAATTCATGACCCAAACCTCACCCACCGTCAGCGACAAAATCAAGATTGAAGTCAACAAGCTTGACTTCTATTACGGCAAGTTCCACGCGTTAAAAAACATCAACCTGCGCATACCTGAGCGACAAGTCACCGCCTTCATTGGCCCAAGCGGTTGCGGCAAATCGACATTGTTGCGTTGCTTCAACCGCATGTTTGAGTTGTATCCAGACCAGCGCGCTACAGGCGAGGTGATGCTCGACGGCGAAAATTTGCTGACCAGCAAGGCCGATGTCGCCTTGCTGCGGGCCAAGGTCGGCATGGTGTTTCAAAAACCGACACCGTTTCCGATGTCGATTTACGACAACATCGCCTTCGGGGTGCGATTGTTCGACAGCCTCAGCAGCACCGATATGGATGAACGGGTGGAGTGGGCGCTGCGCAAAGCGGCGCTCTGGGGCGAGGTCAAAGACAAGCTCAACATGAGTGGCAGCGGGCTGTCTGGCGGGCAACAGCAGCGTTTGTGCATTGCTCGCGGCATTGCGATCAAACCACAGGTTTTGTTGCTTGACGAGCCTTGTTCAGCGCTCGATCCGATCTCGACTGCAAAAATCGAAGAGCTGATTGGCGAGTTAAAAGAAGACTACACCGTGGTAATCGTGACCCACAACATGCAACAAGCCGCGCGTTGCAGCGATCACACCGCCTACATGTATTTGGGCGACTTGATCGAGTTTGGCAAAACCAAAGACATGTTCTTTAAGCCCCAGCGCAAAGAGACCGAAGACTACATCACCGGCCGATTCGGCTGACTCAGGAGCAAGCCAAATGCCAGAAAAACACTTATCGACTCAGTTCGATGCTGATTTGACCGCTGTCAGCGCGCGTCTCATGGCCATGGGCGGCTTGGTTGAGGCGCAAATCCAAGCAGCGATTGCGGCTTTGGCCAAGCTGGACTCCGAAGCGGCGCAAATCGTCGTCGAAGGTGATAGCCGCGTCAACGCCTTTGAAGTCGAAATTGACCGAGAAATCGCCTCCATCATTGGCCGGCGACAACCCACGGCCCGCGACTTGCGATTGCTGATGGCCATGAGCAAGACCACGCTGAATTTAGAGCGTGCGGCCGACGAGGCTTGCAGAATTGCGCGCATGGTCAAGCGCATGGCTGAGCACGGTGGCATTCGCCAACTGCCCACGGCTGATCTTCGCCTGGAGTCGGAACTGGCGGCTAATTTGCTGCGGCGCTCACTCGACGCATTTGCACGGCTGGACGTTGACGCGGCCTTGGACATCATGCGCAGCGACGATGCAATTGACCGTGAATTTGAGGGCTTCGTGCGCAAACTCATCACTTACATGATGGAGGACCCACGCATGATTTCAGCCAGTTTAGACCTCTTGTTTGTGGCAAAGGCCTTGGAGCGGGTGGGCGATCACGCCAAAAACATCGCTGAATTCATCATCTACATCGTCAAAGGTGAAGACGTGCGGCATGTTTCGATGGCTCAAGCTGAATCGGCGGTGAACGGGTGACGCCAATGATCGGACTTGCCCAATGAAGCGTGTGCAAATATTGGTGGTTGAAGATGAAGCGGCAATCGCGGAGCTGATTGGTGTCAACCTGCGCCACGCCGGGTTTGAAGTTGTGCATGCAGACACGGTCGGTCAGGCGCGCGAGTGCGTGAATAAGCGCTTGCCGGACTTGGTGCTGCTGGATTGGATGCTGCCCGATGCAAGTGGTTTGTCATTTGCCCGGTGGCTGCGCGAGCACGCGCGTACCCGAGTCCTTCCAATAGTCATGTTGACCGCCAGAAGCGACGAGCACGACAAAATCACGGGCTTGGACGCCGGCGCTGACGACTACGTGGTCAAGCCCTTTTCGCCTCAAGAGCTTTTGGCTCGGCTGCGAGCGGTGCTCAGGCGGCGTGCGCCCGAAGCGGCGCTGTCGCGGTTGACTTTGGGCGAGCTGTGCCTCGACCCCAGCACGCACCGGGTCACTTTTGGCGCCACGCCGTTGACACTCGGGCCGACCGAGTTCAAGTTGCTTGCTTGTTTGTTGGCTGCACCTGAGCGGGTTTTGAGTCGACAAGCCCTGCTCGACAAGGCTTGGGGGGATCACGTGGTCATTGAGGAGCGCACAGTCGATGTGCACGTCAAACGCCTACGTGAGGCTTTGGGCGCTGCGGCACCCATGTTGCAAACGGTGCGAGGCGCGGGATACCGCATTTCACTGTCGTCTTTATGAGTCGTTTGGCGCTTTGGCTTGCTTTGAGTGCGGTCGGCGCTGGAGTACTGCTTTGGGCCTCGGGTGATGGTTTTACTTGGCTTAACCCTGCGCTTTGGGCAGGGCTGTGGCTGGGCAGTGGCGCGGCCTGGTTGCTCGATGCGCACCATTGGCGCAGATTGCGCGAATGGCTCGGCCAAAACACAAGGACAGAGCTTCCAGCGTCGCTTGAAAACGGCCCAGCCGCAGCCGCCTCAAACCGCATTCGCCGCTTGCTGCAACGCCGCGACCGCGATGTTGAAGCAGCAAAGGCGCAACTGGCTGAGTTTTTGGCTGCCATTCAGGTGTCGCCCAACGGCGTGGTTTTGCTCAGCGCTGATGCCCGCATCGAGTGGTGTAACACCACGGCGGCGCATCATTTTGGTCTGCAGCTTGAACGCGATGTGGCTCAACTGGTCGGCAATCTGATCCGAAACCCTGATTTTCAAGAGTATTTGCTGCACGGTGACTACGCCCGCGAGGCCATCATTGAGCCACGCAGTGCAACACGCTTGGCCGTCCAATTGCATCGCTACGCCCACGGGCGAATGTTGATGCTGTCGCGTGACGTGACCGCCATCGAGCAGGCCGCGCAGATGCGGCGTGACTTTGTGGCCAACGTTTCGCATGAGATCCGCACCCCGCTGACGGTCCTACACGGCTTCATCGAAACCCTGCAAAACCTCACCCTGAGCGCGCAGGAGCAGCAACGCTATTTGGCTTTGATGGCCCAACAAAGCCAGCGCATGCAAGACCTGGTGACTGATCTTTTGGCCCTCTCCAAGCTTGAGTCGTTGCCAAATGCCCCGTTTGACCCAGCTTTTTCGTTGCGTGAATCACTCCTAAAAATAGAGCAACAGATTCAACAAATACGCAGACCAGATGCTATTTTGACCATTAATTCTGCTCCAAACACGCAAAATGCCATGCTGTTGGGTGTCGAGAGCGAAATCGTCAGCGCCTTGACCAACTTGCTCACCAATGCGGTGCGCTACTCACCCCCTGACGCGCCCATTGAGCTGCGCATCGAAACCCAGGCGCATGGCGGTTTGAGCTTGAGCGTGATTGATCAAGGCCCGGGCATTGAGGCGCACCACTTGCCACGTCTGACTGAGCGTTTTTACCGAGTTGACGCTGGCCGCTCGCGCGAAGCCGGCGGCACGGGGTTGGGCTTGGCCATTGTCAAAACCGTCATGCTGCGCCACGGCGGGCAATTGCAAATCGACAGCGCAGTGGGACAGGGGAGCTGTTTCACCCTTGTATTGCCGGCGAATCGTGTCGTTGTTCCTCAGTAGTTGCAGTCTCGTGCGCGACGCGAACCCGTGATACCCCTCGCGCTGAATGGGTTGAAATACGGGTTTTGATTTTTGCAACGACTGGATACATCCCCATGATCACTGAATTCACTGGCAAAACCGCCGTCATCACTGGAGCCGGTTCGGGCTTTGGCCTGGAGTTGGCACGCCTGTGTGCAGCGCGCGGCATGCATTTGGTCTTGGCTGACATCCAAGATGACGCATTGGCTTCAGCTGACGCCGAGCTCAAGGCTTTGGGCGCGCAAACCCTCGCGATGAAGGTTGATGTCAGCAAAGACGCCGACATGCAAGCCCTTGCCAACGCAGTCCAAGCCCGCTTTGGCGCGCCGAACTTGGTGTTCAACAACGCGGGCGTTGGCGTCGGCGGTTTAATTTGGGAGCACTCGCTCAAAGATTGGGAGTGGGTTTTGGGCATCAACATCATGGGCGTGGCCCACGGTGTGCGCTTGTTCACGCCCATGATGCTGGCGGCTGCGCAAAACGATGCCAATTTTCAAGGCCACATCATCAACACCGCCAGCATGGCTGGTTTGCTCAATGCCCCCAACATGGGGGCCTACAACGTCAGCAAACATGCGGTTGTGGCGCTCAGCGAAACCCTCTACCAAGACCTCGCCTTGGTCACCGAGCAGGTGCACTGCAGTGTGTTGTGCCCGTTTTTTGTGTCGACTGGCATCTCAAACAGCCACCGCAACCGCGATGCCGCGATGAAAGACGTGGGTCAAAAACCAACCAAAAGCCAACTCATCGCCCAGGCCATGAGCAGCAAGGCGGTCGGGAGCGGCAAAATTACCGCAGCCGACGTCGCCAAAAACGTCATGCACGCGACCGAACACAACCAGTTCTACATCTACAGCCACCCAAAAGCGCTGGCCAGCGTGCAAGTCAGACTAGAAGACATCATGCAGCAGCGCAACCCCACCAGTGCATTTGCTCACAAACCCGAGATTGGCGAGTCACTCAAGGCGGCGTTGAAAGCCGACTGAGCGAGGCCTCAGCTGGTACACGTCAGGCTCAAGGCCTGAACGGTTGCGCCAGTGCCTGTGTCGTGCAGCACCAAATTAATCTGGCGCGCATGGCCAGGCGTTGGGGGCAGGGGCGAAAAACTCAAACTTTGAGCGCCCTTGTAGTTGCCCACCGGTTGGTATTGGCGCACCACAAAGTCGTGTTTCAGCTGCTCGCCCTTGTTTTCACCTGCGCTCACCTTCGAGCTGTGGCCGTGCTCGGTCACGCTCCAGTAAGCAGCGTATTTGGCGTTTGCATCTTTGGGGCGAATTTCGGCCTTGATTTGGTTGGTTGAAACCTCGCTAAGCGCAATATCCACCACCGAAGCCGCCTTGCCACTGAGCTGCGCGCTGCCGGTGCCTTGACCAAACCAGCCGCGCCAATCCTTGCCGTCACGCACCAACTGCGGGGTGTAGATGCTTTTTAAGTGGTTGATGTTGGCAATGTTGCGCTGGCGAGTGGTGTGCGCAGGCGTTGCAAATCGGTCAACCCAACCGATGTAGTCCCAATACCCCACATGGAACGCCTGTACGACCGCGCCCGTTTGAGCCTGCGCCGTTTTGAGTTTGGCGACCCATTCATCGGCCGGTGGGCAAGAGCTGCAACCCTCTGATGTGTACAACTCCACGACCGGGTTAACCGTCGGGCCGGTTTGGGCAGAGCAAGCGGCCATTGTCGGAACTGCAAAAACAGTAGCAACAAACCCAATGAATCCGGTGACCAAGGGCGAATTATTCATGAAATTGACTCCAAAATGCCCGAAAACCTTGGGCACAGGCTGATGTGTCGAGCGTAGGCGCGCGAACTTACTTGCCCGGCATGGGTGAGTGGCGATTCAGTCGCTATCACAACCCACGCCAACTGCGCCAAACTAACCCATCCGCGCTGGCTACACTGCGCGCTTCGTCGATTTTTTGATCTGCTCATGTCTCTTGAACTTGCCTTGCCTCAGCCGGCCCAAATCACCCATCGCATCATCGCCAGCATCGGCACAGCCCTCAAAGTTGCGGCTTCGCAGGTCAAGGCTGCGGTTGACTTGATTGACGGCGGTGCGACGGTGCCCTTTATTGCGCGCTACCGCAAGGAGGCCACTGGCGGGCTGGACGACATTCAGCTGCGCGAGCTGGCTTACCAGTTGGAGTACCAACGAGAGTTGTTTGCTCGGCGCGCGACGGTGTTGCGCAGCATTTTTGACCAAGGCAAGCTGACTGACGCGCTTCACGCGGCAATTGACGCGGCTGACAACAAGCAAACCTTGGAGGATTTGTATTTGCCATACAAGCCCCGGCGACGGACCAAGGGCATGATCGCCCGCGAGGCTGGGCTGGAGCCTTTGGCCGATGCCCTTTGGGCCGACCCACGAATCGTACCAAATGACGCTGCATTGACTTTTGTCTTGCCTCAAAAAACCGAGGCGGGCGACGACTTTACGACGGTGCAGGCCGTGCTGGATGGGGTGCGCGATCTCCTGAGCGAGCGCTGGAGCGAAGACGCGCTGGTGTTGCAAGCCTTGCGCGAGTGGTTGTGGGCAGATGGCTTGTTTTCATCGCGCTTGATCGAGGGCAAGTCGCCAGACGCGGTGGATCACCTCAAGTTCAAAGACTATTTTGACTATGCCGAACCGATTGGCCGCGTGCCGTCGCACCGGGCTTTGGCGGTGTTTCGCGGTCGTGGGCTGGAGATTTTGGATGCGACGCTGCGACTGGCCGAAGAGCCGCTGCCGGGGCAACCCAATGTGGCCGAAGGGCGAATCGCGAATGTGATTGGTTTTGCGCACCAAAACCGTGCGGCCGATGATTTTTTGCGCAAATGCGTGTCTTGGACTTGGCGAGTCAAGCTCAAGCTCAGCATTGAGCGCGATTTGTTCGCTCGGTTGCGTGACGCGGCTGAAGCAACCGCGATTGAGGTGTTTGCCAACAATTTGCGCGACGTGCTGTTGGCCGCTCCCGCTGGCCCGCGCGTGGTTTTGGGGCTGGACCCCGGCATTCGCACCGGCGTCAAGGTGGCTGTGGTGGATGCAACCGGCAAGTTGCTTGAGACGGCCACGGTGTACCCGCATGAGCCCAAACGCGACTGGCACGGCAGCCTGCATGCCTTGGGCGCCATCTGTGCCAAACACGGCGTGAGTTTGATCGCCATTGGCAACGGCACGGCGAGTCGCGAGACAGACCAATTGGCAGGTGAATTGATTGCCCAACAAGCCAAAAGCAGCGAGCAAAGCATACAAAAAGTCGTCGTCAGCGAGTCGGGCGCATCGATCTACTCGGCCAGCGAATACGCCAGCCGCGAGCTGCCTGACGTCGATGTGAGCCTTCGCGGCGCGGTCAGCATCGCGCGCAGGCTGCAAGACCCACTGGCCGAATTGGTCAAGATCGAGCCCAAAAGTATCGGCGTGGGTCAATACCAACATGACGTGAACGCTACGCAACTCGCAAAAAGCTTGGACGCGGTGGTTGAAGACTGCGTCAACGGCGTGGGCGTGGATGTCAACACCGCTTCAAGCCCGCTACTGGCGCGCGTGAGTGGCCTGAGCGCAGGGGTCGCCAGTGCCGTCGTGCGACACCGCGATGCCAATGGCCCGTTTGCGAATCGGCGGGCCTTGCTCGATGTCACAGGCCTAGGCCCCAAAACCTTTGAGCAAGCGGCGGGCTTCTTGCGGGTCAACGCCGCACCCAACGCGCCGGGTGCAAACCCCCTTGATCGATCAAGCGTTCACCCTGAGGCCTACGATTTGGTGGAGCGAATGCTCAAGCATTTGGCCCTGCCGCTGGGTGCGGTGATGGGTAAGTCCGATGTCATCAAGGGCTTGAACGCTGCCAGTTTTGTGAGCGAGCGCTTTGGTTTGCCCACCGTGCTGGATATTTTGAAAGAGATCGAAAAGCCGGGGCGCGACCCAAGACCCGACTTCAAAGTCGCCAAGTTCGCCGATGGCATCGACAGCATTGGGCAACTCAAACCCGGCATGGTTTTAGAGGGCACCGTCAGCAACGTAGCGCAGTTTGGCGCGTTCATTGATGTCGGTGTGCACCAAGACGGCTTGGTGCATGTGAGCCAGTTAAGCCATAAATATGTGACCGACGCCCGCGAAATCGTCAAAGCCGGTGACATCGTTCGGGTGCAAGTCGTTGAAGTCGACGTCCCCAGAAAGCGGATTGGCCTGACGATGAAGTTGGGTGTAGCCCCGATGGGTAAGCCAAATCAAGACGACGGTCGCCGCAACCCCGATCGAAGCCGACCCCGCCCGACAACCGCACCAGCCGCACCAGCCGCGCCGCGCAGCACTGCCATGTCGGACGCGTTTGCGAAACTGGTGCGGTGATGTCAGTTGAGGTTTAAACCGAGATTGTCCATTGGGCGACCAAACCTGCGGTTTTGGTCTACGCGATGGTTGGCGGACGATTTGCGGCCATTTCCGACGCTCTTCCTCGCCAATAGCAAAGCTATTGGACTCGTCAGTCGCCTCAGAACTGACTCGCAACTCGCCACGCCACCCATTCGCGTCCCAATGAACAATTTCGGTTAAACTTCACACATGGGTCCACACATCGGATCACACACTGAGTCACCCCTGTTGGAGCAAATCATGGCCACAAACCTCGCAATCGATGATGCCTTGCTTGATGCCGCACTCAAGCTCGGCGGACAAAAAACCAAAAAGGCAACGGTCACGATGGCCTTGAACGAATACATCCAGCGTCGCAAACAGCAGCAAATCATTGCGCTGTTTGGGTCAATCGACTTTGCCGACGATCACCCGTCTCAGCCAGCCCGCGCATCACGCCCCGAGCTGATTTGATGCAGGTGCTGGTTGACACCTCGGTTTGGTCGTGCGCGTTGAGGCGACCGAAGTTAGCCGCGGACTCTCCCAATGTGTTTGGCCAAACGCAGTGGTGCGTCGAACAACTGCGCGAATTGATTGCCGACTCGCGAGCCGTGTTAATTGGCCCTATTCGCCAAGAATTGCTCAGTGGTGTCAAAACCACCGAGCAGTTTGAGCAACTGCGCGGCGCACTCGATGCCTTCCCAGATTTGGGCATCGACACCGTTTGCTACCCCGATGCCGCCAGGCTGTTCAACCAATGTCGCCGTGCGGGGATACAGGGTTCGCACATCGATTTCTTGATTTGTGCGGTCGCGATCCACCACAAATTGCCGATCTTCACGCTTGACCACGATTTTGATCAATATCAAAAACAGATCTCGATTGCGCTGTTCGAACGCAGCTGACTGCACGGTTTGGGCCATTAGAATTCAGGGTTTGCCCGAGTCAATGGGCACGTCGGATTCTTCACCGATCATCGAACAAGGCCTCGCCACACATGACCGCTTGGGTACTGCCAGATCACATTGCTGACGTGTTGCCGTCGCAGGCTCGCCACATTGAGGAGTTGCGCCGCCGTTTGCTCGACACTGCTCGCGGCTACGGCTACGAGTTGGTCATGCCGCCGCTGTTGGAGCACCTGGACTCGTTGCTCACCGGCACCGGCGCGGCACTGGACTTGCAAACCTTCAAGCTCGTTGACCAACTCTCAGGCCGCACCTTGGGCCTGCGCGCCGACACCACGGCCCAAGTGGCCCGCATTGACGCGCATTTGCTCAACCGCCAAGGCGTAGCGCGCCTCAGTTACTGCGGCCCGGTCCTGCATACCCGCCCCGACCGCGCCCGCGCCAGCCGCGAGCCGCTGCAGTTGGGTTGCGAGCTGTTCGGCCATGCGGGCATCGAGGCTGATATGGAGGTGCTGCTGTTGGCAATCGACTGCCTGCGGGCCGCCAAGCTTGGGCCGCTTCGGGTCGACTTGGCCGATTCAGCCTTGGTTCGTGCCCAACTCGGCGGCCTGGAGACCGATGCAGCGACGCTGAAGAAAATTCACGATGCATTGGCTCGCAAGGATCGCAGCTCGTTGAATGAGTTATTGAATTCGGTCACCAAACTGGCACCTGAACAACGCGCAGCGATTTTGGCGTTGACTGAGCTCTACGGCGGGCCAGAAGTGCTTTTAGAGGCAAAAAATCGCCTTTGGTCTCGGGATTCATTGAGTTTGTCGCTATCAAAATTAAAGCAACTTGCGGACTCGCTGCCAAGCGACGTGGAGGTGAGTTACGACTTGGCTGACGCGCGTGGATATGGCTACTACAGCGGCATGCGGTTTTCGATTTACACCGAAAACGGCCAGTCGGCATTGGCGAGGGGCGGGCGCTACGACGAAGTCGGCGCCGTGTTTGGTCGCAATCGCGCTGCTGTGGGCTTCTCGCTCGACCTCAAAGAGCTGGCCTTGGTGGCTGCGGCTGATCCGCTGAACAGCGCCACCCGCAGCGCCATTCGTGCGCCGTGGACGACCGACCCAAGCCTTCACCAAGCCATTGCGCGCCTGCGCAGCGTGGGCGAAACCGTGGTCTGCGTGCTGCCGGGGCATGAAAGCGAACTTCAAGAGTTTCAATGCGACCGCGAACTGATCTCAGTCGGCGGCGCATGGGCAGTGCGGGCGCTTTCAGTCGCTTGATGCCATTTCAGTATTTTTAACCTCCAAAAGATCACCATCCATGGCAACTTTGCTCAACTCCCACGCCCCTGCCGTGGGCATCACTGGCCGCAACGTGGTCGTCGTCGGCACCCAATGGGGTGATGAAGGCAAAGGCAAACTGGTTGATTGGCTCACCGAGAAAGCCCAAGGTGTGGTGCGTTTTCAAGGCGGGCACAACGCGGGCCACACCTTGGTCATCAATGGCAAAAAGACGGCACTGCACTTGATCCCCAGCGGCATCATGCGCGCGGGTGTCAAGTGCTACATCGGCAACGGTGTCGTGTTGTCAGTCACCAAGCTGCTTGAAGAAATCAAAGGACTCGAAGACGCGGGCATCGAAGTCAAAAGCCGCCTGCGCATTTCAGAGGCCTGCCCACTCATATTGCCGCTGCACGCAGCACTCGACGTTGCCCGCGAGGCGCATCGGGAAAAGGGTGGCAGCACCAAGATCGGCACGACCGGGCGCGGCATTGGCCCCGCTTATGAGGACAAAATCGCCCGCCGTGCGCTCAAAGTCCAAGACTTGAAGCACCCCGACCGCTTTGCTCAAAAGCTGCGGGTGTTGGTTGAAATCTACAACCACACCTTGACCGGTTTGCTGGGCGCACCTGCCGTTGATTTTGACGACATGTTTGACGAAGCCATGAGTCAAGTCGCCGTCATCCGCCCCATGATGGCTGACGTGTCTCGCGAACTCAACGATGCTTGGCGCGCGGGCAGTAATTTGTTGTTTGAAGGTGCTCAAGGCACACTGCTCGATGTGGACCACGGCACCTACCCCTACGTGACATCGAGCAACTGCGTGGCTGGCAACGCGGCGGCGGGCTCGGGTGTTGGCCCCAATTTATTGCACTATGTCCTTGGCATCACCAAAGCCTATTGCACCCGGGTCGGCAGTGGGCCGTTTCCGACCGAGCTTGATTGGGAGACACCCGGCACCGTGGGCTACCACCTGTCGACCATCGGCAAAGAAAAAGGCGTGACCACCGGCCGCTCACGCCGCTGCGGCTGGTTTGATGCCGCGTTGCTCAAGCGCAGCGCCCAGGTCAATGGCTTGAGCGGTTTGTGCATCACCAAGCTCGACGTGCTTGACGGCATTGAAAAAATCGAGCTTTGTACCGCGTACGAGCTTGACGGCGAGATCATCGACATTTTGCCCATTGGCGCAGATGAGATTTCGCGCTGCAAGCCCATTTATGAGACGCTGGACGGCTGGAGCGAGACCACATTTGGCGTGACCCAGCTCGACAAACTGCCAATCAACGCGCGCCTGTATTTGCAGCGCATCGAGCAAGTCTGTGGCGTGCCCATCGATTTGGTGAGCACCAGCCCCGACCGCGATCACACCATCATGCTGCGCCACCCGTTTTTGGCGGTTTGAGCCTCATTTTTAGACGATATTCGACCTTGGTCGCCGTATTCATTGGGTTTGTTGCTACACATTTAGGAGTATTCGCATGTTGACAGAAGACGGAAAACACCTGTACGTATCGTATGACGAGTACCATAACTTGGTCGAAAAGCTCGCCATCAAAGTACACCAAAGCGGCTGGCAGTTTGACAACATCCTGTGTTTGGCACGAGGCGGTATGCGCCCCGGCGACATATTGAGCCGCGTGTTTGACAAGCCCTTGGCGATCATGTCAACCAGCTCCTACCGCGCCGAGTCAGGCACCCAGCAAGGTCACCTCGATATTGCGCGTTACATCACCACACCCAAAGGCGAAATCGCCGGTCGCGTGCTCTTGGTTGACGACTTGGCCGACACCGGCCACACCCTCAAAGCCGTGGTTGACATGCTGCGCAACAACTACGGCCCCATCACTGAGTTGCGCACCGCCGTGATCTGGACCAAAGGCGTGAGCGCTTTTGCACCCGACTATTCGGTCGAGTACCTCGACACCAACCCTTGGATTCACCAGCCGTTTGAGAACTACGATCGCACCAAGCCTGAGGATTTGGTTAAGAAGTGGACGATTTGACAGCACGTTGAACAGAAGGCCGCGCCATGACCACTGAGCTGATCCACCACGCCTATACGCCACCAGCGGGCTTCGCTGCGCCGCAATTTGCGGTTCACAAGGCCTCAACCGTCATTTTTGACCATGTTGCGGCCATGCGAAAGCGTGATTGGAAAAACAAGGACGGCTACACCTACGGTTTGCACGGCACGCCCACCAGTTTCGTGTTGGAAGCCAAAATCGCCACGCTCGAGCATGCCAAGCACTGCCTGCTGGTGCCCAGCGGTTTGGCGGCGGTGGCGGTGGTTGACATGGCACTTTGCAGCGTGGGCGGCGAGGTTTTGTTGCCATCGAACGTGTATGGACCGAGTGTTGCACTTGCCAAAGAAGAGTTGGCGCGTTTTGGCATTTCGCACCGGTTTTATGACCCGATGCAGCCCCAACAGTTGGCAGACATGATTGCCGCCAACACGCAACTGGTTTGGGTTGAGGCCCCCGGCAGCATCACCATGGAGTTTTGCCCGCTGGATGAGCTGTTGCAGGTTTGCAAGGCCAAGGGCGTGCGAACCGCAATGGACAATACCTGGGGGGCGGGCCTGGCGTTTAACGGCTTTGACGTAGACGGCTTCGGTTTGGGCGCTGACGTGGTGATCCAGGCGCTGACCAAGTTTCCAAGCGGCGGCGGCGATGTGTTGATGGGTAGCATTTGCACCCGCGACGATGATTTAGCCATCATCCTCAAAGGCACCTACATGCGCACGGGTTACGGTGTCGGCATGAACGATGTGGAGGGCATTTTGCGAGGTTTGCCCAGCATCGAACTGCGTTACGACGCACAAGACCGCAGCGCCAGAAGCTTGGCGACTTGGTTGCAAGGCAGAGCTGAGATCGCGCAGGTGTTGCACCCGGCGCTGGCGTCGGGCGTTGGGCATGAGCACTGGGCTCGGCTGTGCGGCAAAGTTGATCGCGCGGCGGGTTTGTTCAGCGTCGTGTTTGATCCACGCTATTCACAGCTTCAGATTGATGCGTTTTGCGACTCGCTTCAATTCTTCAAACTGGGCTACAGCTGGGCTGGTCCAATGAGCTTGGTTGTGCCTTACGACATGGCCCTGTTGCGCAACAATTGGCCCGCAAATGGCGTTGCGCGCGGGTGTTTGGTGCGGTTTTCGATGGGTTTGGAGCGAGTTGAAGACCTGCAAGCTGATTTGGCGCGGGCGCTCGACGCGCTGAGCTGATCAGGGGCTGCCCACCAACGGCGTGCGCGAGGCCGCGTGCAGCCCCATCACGCCGATGATGATCAAGCTGATGCTGACTAGTTTGAGCGCAGTGGCGGCTTCTTTGAAGTACCAAAACCCAATGAGTGCCGTTGCGACTGTGCCCACGCCGCTCCATACTGCGTAGACCACACTCAAGTCGAGCGTTCGAACAACCAAGGTGTTGAGCGCAAACGCGCAGGCGTAGAACACAAAAATCAACACGGAAGGCAACCACTGAGTGAAGCCTTGGCTCAAGCGCATGCAAACCGTGCCGCCGACCTCAAACACAATCGCCGCGCTCAAAAGCGCCCACGCCATGCTCACCGAGGGCACCGGAAGTTGAATCATGCTCATGGTTTGAGCACCAGGGTGCCAAGCGCTTTGGCGTGCAGGCTTTGGATGAATAGCACGTCGCCAACTTGGGTCACGCCGGTCGTCTCGGGGTAGGCACCACCCGGATCTTGCAGGTCTTGCAACACTTGCCCCGATTCGTTGATTTGAAACACGTGTCCGTATGCCGGTGGAATGGGCCACAAAAATCGCGGCAAACGCAGCGTGACCTTGCGCAGCCATGGCTTTTGCGCCATGTCGTCAACCGCGGCACCTCGCGGCTTGGCCAAGCCCACCCAAAAGCGGGCGCTGCCGTCCGCTGCGTTGGGTGCGCGCATGAGGTTGTCGGGGTAGCCCGGCAAGTTGCGCATGATGATTTGAGCTTGCGGGTTTGTGGGCTGAGCCGTGGCCAGTGTTCGCACATCCAGCTCATTGGCGTCGAGGGCGATTTTCCAAATGCGATATTGACCGGTCTCGTTGACCAGCACATGGCGAGCATCGCCCGTCAAGGCCAACCCGTTGGCAAAGCTGATGCCGTGCGCGACCACGCGGGCCGCGCGGGTGCTGGGGTTGTATTCGATGATGCGACCGGTGGCGCTTTGCTCAATGATGTCCAACACGCTGGCCTCAAACACGCCGCCCCATTGTTTGGGTCCAAATCGGGTTGAGGCATCGCTGAAGTAAATCAAACCACTGGGTGCAACGACCACGGCGTCAGCAAAACGAATCGCGTCTTGCTTGCCGCCAAACGTCACCACCTCGGCCAAGGCGGTTTCAGATTTGTCTGGTGCAATCGACAACAAGCCGCGCTCAGCGTTGGCCACAATCATGTTGCCGGCTGCGTCAAAGTCGAATCCCAGGGTTCGCCCGCGCAATTGGGTGAACACTTCTTGAGCAGAGCCGTCTAGGTTCATGCGCAAAATCTTGCCAGATTCGACCGCCGCGTAGAGCTTTTGCACCCCGTCATTCGAGCGCACAACCAAGTGTTCCGGGCCACTTTCGCCTTTCAAATCGATCAACTTGAGCCCTGCTAGCCGCGAGTTCACGGCGTGAGGCCCAACATAGCCGGGCGCTGTTGGTGCGTCCCAAGCCACGGGTTCAATCGGTACTGGTTTGAACGACAAATAGCCCACCAAGGCCAACACGAAAGCGGCTGCGCTCAGCGCAACGGTTCTGATCTTCATCTTGATTTCACTTCACTATTCATAGCAACAAACCCAATTAAATCGGAGACCACCGCTCTAAAACTCTCAAAATCAGCGGTTTTGGGCACGGTTTGGAAGGCTGCAGCGTAACCCGCGAAGTTGCGCCGCATCGATTGCAGGTACACCGGATCGTAGTGCTCGCTCATCAGCTCGGCAAAGGTCGACGCAAACTCGCCAGCTCGCGCCTGAGCTTGCCACCGCTCAACAACAGCGCGTCCGCGCAGGGCCACCAAGGCATCCACCCGGGCGCAAAAATACTCGGGGTCTTTCACGAAAAAGTCGTATTCGTCCAGCAACAGAGCCACGCGCTGGTCGTCAGCTAAGTCAATGTTCACGCAAACGCTGTCTTGGCGAACTCGGTTGAGCAAATGCTCATTGACTTGCAGGTTGCCGATTTTTTTACTCTCGGCTTCAACCCAAACCACCCGGGATGGGTCCAAGCGACGCAGCGCCGTCCAAACGACAGAATCAAACTGCTTTTGCGTGGGCTGCGCAGTTCCGGGCAACCAGCCCAGCACAGAGCCCCGATGCTGGGCAAGTGCTTCCAAGTCAAGCACTTGTTCGCCGTGCTGCGCCAGGGCTTTGAGCATGCGGGTTTTGCCGCTGCCGGTTTTGCCGCAAACGACAACGAAGTTGAATCGAGCGGGCAGGGTGATCATGTCCTCAACCAAGGCCGCTCGAAACGCTTTGTAGCCGCCTTCCACCACCGTGGTCTCAAACCCAATTTGGTCTAAAAACCAAGCCAGCGTACCGCTTCGCTTGCCGCCGCGCCAGCAATACACCAAGGGTTTCCAATTGGGCGGCTTGTCGCTGACGTGGGCGTCGATGTGGGCGGCGATGTTGCGGGCAACCAGCGCGGCACCCGCTTTTTTGGCCTCAAAACCGCCAATTTGCTTGTATTCGGTGCCGACTTCTTTGCGCTCGTCGTTGTCCAAGCTCGGCCAATTTTCAGCGCCGGGCAGGCAATCTTCGGCAAACTCGCCAGGGCTGCGGGCATCGATGATGGTGTCAAAGTCGGCCAGCGATTGGAGTGCCGCGTCCGCGCTGATCTTGGTGATCGTCACGGGCGGGGCTTTTTGAGCTGCTTGTGAAGCTCAGGCCACACATTGGCCAGCATGATCGGGTGCGCCACTTCGGTCGGATGAATACCGTCGCTTTGAAACATCTGGCGCGGGTCTTGGGTATCGGCGACACCTTTTAGAAAAAAAGGAACCAAACCGGTTTGTTTGGATTTTGCAACCGTTGCAAAAGCGTCAGCAAATTCGCGCCCATAGGCCAGCCCGTAGTTGGGAGGCAGCTGCATGCCCACCAAAAGCACCTGTGCGCCCGTCGCCTTGACCATGTCAGTCATGGCCTCCAAGTTGGCGCGGGTCATGCTCAGCGGCAAGCCGCGCAAGGCGTCGTTGCCGCCCAGCTCAATCACCACGTGAGTGGGTTTGTGGGTGGCAAGCAGTGCTTTGAGGCGCGAGCGCCCGCCCGATGTGGTGTCGCCGCTGATTGCCGCGTTGACGACTTTTGCCACTATTTTTTCGCTTGCGAGCTTCTTCTCAAGCAAAGCGACCCAGCCGGAGCCCCGTTTCAGCCCGTATTCGGCGCTCAAGGAGTCGCCCACCACGGCGATTACGTTGGGCTTGGGTTGGGCGTGAATCGAGCCACTTGCGAGCAAGGCCGCCGCGATCACGGTACAGTGCCGCATTAAATTCCTACGAGATTGCATGAGTCCGTCCATCATTACCGTTGAGCATGTCTTCAAATCCGTGACCGATTCGAGCGGCACACTCGATATTTTGCGCGACATTGACTTCTCTGTCGCACCTCAGCAAACCGTTGCCATTGTCGGTGCCTCAGGCTCGGGCAAAAGCACTTTGCTGTCGATCATTGCCGGGCTTGACGTACCCACACGCGGCGCGGTCAAACTGGCGGGCATCGATCTGTTTGTCTTAAACGAAGACGACCGCGCGGTGGCCCGGGCTCAATCTGTCGGCTTTGTGTTTCAAAGCTTTCAGCTCATGAGCAACCTCACTGCGCTTGAAAACGTCATGCTGCCGCTTGAGTTGGCAGGCATCAAAACCGCCCGAGCCGACGCAAAAGCCATGCTGACTCGGGTGGGTTTGGGCGAGCGGCTGGGGCACTACCCCAAGCTGATGTCGGGCGGCGAGCAACAACGCGTGGCACTCGCTCGGGCTTTTGTCGTCAAGCCCAAGGTGTTGCTGGCCGACGAGCCCACCGGCAGCCTTGATTTCGCCACAGGGGAGACCATCATGGAGCTGATGTTTGCCCTGAACCAAGAGTTAGGCACAACCTTGGTCTTGGTCACCCACGACCGCGCCATCGCAAGCCGCTGCCAACGACGCATCACGATTGAGGCCGGACGCGTCGCAAGCGACGAGTTTTTGCAATCGAGTGTTTCCTAGACCCTAACCAACATGCAAAACAACAACATCCCCTTTGAGCAAGCGCTCAAACACGCACTGCAATCCCCCAGCGAGCCCGGCGCAAAGCCCGTTGAATGGGCGGGTCTGCGCCATTCTGCTGAGACGACCACCCAGCGCGTGGTCCGCAACGATTTGCCCGAGAAAAACGACAGCTGCCTCGAAGAAGGCGCGATGTGCGAGGTGCTGGTTGACGGCCATTTTGGTTACGCCGCCACGGCAGATTTGAGTTTGGCTGGGTTGCAGCTAGCGTTTGATCGCGCGATTGCCACCACGCGAGCGACCAGTGTTCACAAGGTGCATGCGTTCTCAGCGGCGCAGCGCCCTGTTGCGCAGGGTCGATTTGAGAGCGCACGTGGGCAAAGCTTGGCGTCTACCCGCTTGGCTGACATCACAGCCGCATTGCTGGGCGCGACTCGCGCGATGAACATTTCGCCGCTGTTGGTGAGCCGCAGCGCAAACGTGATGTTGATCCAGACGCAAATCAATTTTTACGCAAGCAACGGCACGCACGTCACCCAAGGGTTCGACATGCTTGACTTGACCCTCTCAGCCACGGCGGCCGAGGGCTTGGAGTCGCAGACGCGCACGTGGTCAAAAACGGGGCAGTTTGGCGGCGAGGTGTTTGATGCCGCGACGCTTGCCGCCCACGGCTTGTCCGTCGCTGAAGATGCGCTGGCCTTGCTCCACGCGCCGAACTGCCCGACAGGCCGAATGGATTTGATTTTGATGCCCGATCAAATGATGCTTCAGATCCATGAATCCATCGGTCACCCGTTGGAGTTGGATCGCATTTTGGGCGACGAGCGCAATTACGCGGGTTGGAGTTTCGTCAAGCCGGCCGATTTTGGACACTTGAAATACGGCTCAGACTTGATGAACATCTCGTTTGACCCTGGCCGTGCCAACGAGCTGGCCAGCTACGACTATGACGACGGCGGACACCGCGCCACCAAAGAGATGTTGATCGAAGGCGGTGTGCTCAAGCGCGGCCTGGGGTCGCTCGAGTCTCAAACCCGCAGCGGTTTGCCAGGCGTGGCTAATTTTCGGTCGTCGTCTTGGAACCGTGCGCCCATTGACCGCATGGCCAACATCAACCTGGAGAGCGGCGCGTCTTCGTTGAACGAGCTGATTGGCCAAGTGGAACACGGCGTTTTGATGGCCAGCAACCGCTCGTGGTCGATTGACGACTACCGCAACAAGTTTCAGTTTGGGTGCGAATGGGGCCAATTGATTGAAAATGGCAAGCTCACAACGGTGGTGCGCAACCCCAACTACCGTGGCGTGACCGTCGATTTTTGGAGCCGCTTGGCCGGTGTAGGGCGCGAGGAGACCGCGCACGGTACGGCATTTTGTGGCAAGGGCGAGCCAAGTCAGGTGATCCGTGTCGGCCACGCATCGCCGCCGTGCTTGTTCAAAGGCGTTGAAGTGTTTGGAGGTGCCGCATGAGCGCCCCTATTCAGTTGTTGGGCAGTTTCAGTGCGCGTGTCAAAACGCATTTCAATTTGGTCGCGGATGGCGTGCTGGCAAGCCTGCACGCGGGTGAAGAGCTCACCGTCAACTTGAGCGCGGAAGAGACGCTTTTTGTGCGGTTCAACAATAATCGCGTGCGCCAAAACACCGATGTGTCGCAAATCAGCCTGTCCTTGAGTTTGCAGTTTGCTGGCCGCACGGTTGAAAAGTCGCGCACGCTCAGTGGTCGAATCGACGCAGATCTTGGCGCAGTAGCCTTGCTGCTCCAAGCTTGCCGCGATGAAGCTGCTGTGCTCCCCGTCGACCCCAATCAGGTCGCACTGGCCAACAACGGTCAAAGCATGGACGACTTCGTCGGTGGGCTTTTGGCCCCGCATGACGTTGTGCGGGCGGTGGTCGGGCCGGCAGCGGGATGCGATTTAGCGGGGCTTTACGCGGGCGGTGTTTCGATTCGCGCAAACCGCAACTCGTGTGGTCAAAACCATTGGTTTGCCACCGAGACTTTCTTCATCGACTACTCACTTTACAACGGCTCGCTCGCGGCCAAGGGCAGCTACGCCGGGAGCCACTGGCAGGAATCAGATTGGGTTGCGAACTTGGCGCGCACGCAGTCGCTGCTCGCGCTCTTGGGTCGTCCGCAGCAAAACGTGCTGCCCGGCGCGTATCGGACCTACTTGGCACCACGGGCGTTTTCTGACTTGGTTGGCATGCTCGGGTGGAACGCGCTGTCGGGCGCCGCTTGGAAGCAGGGCCGAAGTCCGTTTAAGAAGCTGGTCGAACGGGAATCAACCCTGTCGCCACTGTTTAACCTTGACGAAAACTTTGAGCTGGGTCTCACGCCCCGCTTCAACAGTTTGGGCGAGGTATCGGCTGAGCGGCTGAGCTTGATCCAGCACGGCGAGCTTAAAAACTTACTCATTAACTCGCGTACAGCCAAAGAATACGGCCTGTCAGCGAATGGCGCGGCCGATGGGGAAACGCCCCGCGCGCTTGATGTGCAGTGCGGGCAGCTAGAGGAAAGAGATGTCCTCAAAGAGCTGGGTACCGGCCTGTATCTGTCGAATTTGCACTATCTGAACTGGAGCGACCCCGTATCCGCAAGGGTGACCGGTATGACCCGCTACGCGTGTTTTTGGGTCGAAGGCGGCGAGATTGCCGGCCCAATCAAAGACCTGCGCTGGGACGAAAGCCTGTACCAAGCCCTCGGCTCAAAACTGGTCGCCCTGACCAGCCACTCGGAGATTGATCCAGCGGTCGACACCTATTTCAGGCGATCGCTCGGTGGTTCGCGCACACCGGGCGCTTTGATCGACGGCTTCACCTTCACGCTTTGAGCGTTTTCAGGGCACCGATCGCTGTTTTATGTGATAAATATGCCCTTGGTCTCCGGATTTATTGGGTTTGATGCTATCAATTTGTTTTGATCATGACCTCTCATTCTATTTCCAAATCAATAGAGCTATAATATGAAATCCAAACAACCGAAGATTTCACCATGGCCAGGATTGCACGCGGGGAAGATGCTGTCGATAATGCGATGCAAGTCATCGCCAACGCTGTAACTGTCGAGCAGTTGCGCCA
>JANOPN010000160.1:0-4504 GCA_031421855.1 Comamonadaceae bacterium | reverse complement strand
ATGGCTGTCGTGCCCTCGTAAATCGTCAAAATCTTGGCATCGCGCATGAATTGCGCTGCACCGGTCTCTTCAATGAAACCCATTCCACCGTGAATTTGCACCCCGAGACTTGCCACATCGAGACTCATCTCGGTGCTGTAGCCCTTGACCAAAGGCACCATGAACTCGTAGAAGGCTTGATTTGTTTTGCGCGTCGCGGCGTCGGGGTGCTCGTGCGCGGCATCTGAGGCAGATGCGGCAGCCAAGGCCATCGCTCGGCAACCCTCGGTGTAGGCGCGCATCGTCATGAGCATGCGCTTGACATCGGGATGGTGAATGATGGGTGCAGAGGCGTTCATCGAGCCGTCAACTGGCCGACTTTGAACGCGATCACGGGCGTAGCGCACCGCGTGCTGATACGCGCGCTCAGCAACGGCGATGCCTTGCATGCCCACAGCGTAGCGGGCCGCGTTCATCATGATGAACATGTACTCAAGACCGCGATTTTCGTCGCCCACCAAGTAGCCAATCGCACCGCCTTGGTCGCCATACTGCAACACGCAAGTGGGACTGGCCTTGATGCCCAATTTGTGCTCAATGCTCACGCAATGCACATCATTTCTCGCGCCCAAGCTCCCGTCTTCATTGACCATGAACTTGGGAACGACGAACAACGAAATACCCTTGACGCCTTCAGGTGCGCCGGTCACACGGGCGAGCACCAAATGGACGATGTTCTCGGCCATGTCGTGTTCACCATACGTGATGTAGATCTTGGTGCCAAACACTTTGTAGCTGGTGTCAGCTTGTGGCTCGGCTCGCGAACGAACCATCGCCAAATCAGACCCAGCTTGCGGTTCCGTCAAATTCATCGTGCCAGTCCACTGGCCGCTAACAAGTTTATCGAGGTATTTGGCTTTGAGATCGTCACTCCCAGCAGTCAGCAGCGCCTCGATGGCACCGTCAGTGAGCAACGGACACAGTGCAAAGCTCATGTTGGCCGAATTGAGCATCTCGGTACAGGCAGCGCCAATGGTCTTTGGCAAGCCTTGGCCGCCATGTGCAACCGGGTGCTGGAGCCCTTGCCAGCCGCCATCGACATAACCGCGAAAAGCTTCCTTAAAGCCAGGCGTCGTTTTGACAACACCGTCCTTGAAGTGCGAAGGATTTTGGTCGCCCGCCCAGTTCAATGGTGCCAGCACACCTTCGTTGAATTTGGCGCTCTCTTCCAAGACCGCTTGGGCGGTGTCAAAGCCCGCATCAGCAAACGCTGGGATTTTTGACACTTCGTCAATGTTGGCAATGTGTTTGATTGCAAACAACATGTCCTTCAATGGGGCTTTGTACGTCATCGCTTTTCTCGCCTGTATGTGCTTCGGTCAGAACGACCACGGGCACCGCGACCAGCTCGCGGCACCTGCGAACCAAGGTTGCTGGTTACAGCAGCGCAACCAACTCGGGCACGGCCACGAACAAGTCCGCCTCCAAGCCAAAGTCAGCCACACTGAAAATCGGCGCTTCTGCGTCTTTGTTGATGGCAACAATGACCTTGCTGTCTTTCATGCCGGCCAAATGCTGAATCGCACCGCTGATGCCGCAGGCGACATACAACTGAGGCGCAACAATTTTGCCGGTTTGACCCACTTGCCAGTCATTGGGTGCATAGCCCGCGTCCACGGCAGCGCGCGACGCGCCCATTGCCGCGCCGAGCTTGTCCGCCAGTGGTGTCATGACTTCGTTGAACTTCTCAGCACTGCCCAAAGCGCGTCCGCCGCTGACGATGATCTTGGCCGCCGTGAGTTCTGGGCGATCCAACTTGACAATTTCGGAGCGCAAAAAGCTGCATTGACCGCCGCCCAAAGCCACGACTGCCGACTCAATGCCAGCTGATCCGCCCAGGGCTGCTGGGTCAAACGCCGTGGTGCGAACGGTGATGACTTTGACCGAATCAGCCGACTGAACCGTCGCAATCGCGTTGCCAGCGTAAATCGGGCGATCAAACGTGTCAGCACTCTCGACTCGAATGATGTCGGAGATTTGCGACACATCGAGCTTCGCGGCGATTCGAGGCGCGACGTTTTTACCGCCCGCTGTGGCAGCAAACAAGATGTGCGAGTAACTTGATGCAATGCTGAGCACTTGAGCAGCGACGTTTTCTGCGAGTTGGTTCGCAAAAGCAACGTCTTCTGCATGAATAACCTTCGCCACGCCAACGATTTGTGCGGCGGCGCTGGCAGCGGCGCCTGCACCCGAGCCAGCAACCAGCACGTGCACATCCGAGCCACAGGCCAAAGCGGCCGTGACGGTGTTCAAAGTCGCGGGCTTGATGCTCGCGTTGTCGTGTTCAGCTATGACGAGAATGCTCATTTAGATCACCTTGGCTGTGTTTTTGAGTTTGTCGACCAAGGTCGCGACATCGGGGACCTTGATGCCAGCGCTTCGCTTGGGCGGCTCGCTGACTTTAAGCGTTTTGATTCTTGGGGACACATCGACGCCCAAATCAGCTGGCGTGAACACGTCAAGCTGCTTTTTCTTGGCCTTCATGATGTTGGGCAGCGTCACATAACGCGGCTCGTTCAGGCGCAAGTCGGTGGTGATGATGCCCGGCAGCGACATCGACAAAGTCTCAAGCCCACCGTCGACCTCGCGGGTGACGACGGCTTTTCCTTCAACAATCTCGACCTTGCTGGCAAACGTGGCCTGTGGCAAATCAGCCAAGGCTGCCAGCATTTGACCCGTTTGGTTGCAATCATCATCGATGGCTTGCTTACCCAAAATGACCAACCCGGGCTGCTCTTTGTCAAACAGAGCCTTGAGGAGCTTGGCCACAGCCAGCGGCTGCAGATCCTCTGCGGTTTCAACCAAAATCGCGCGATCAGCGCCAATGGCCATGGCCGTACGCAGCGTCTCTTGGCACTGGGTCACGCCACACGACACCGCGATCACCTCTGTCGCAAAGCCTTTTTCGCGCAAACGCGTGGCTTCTTCGACGGCGATTTCGTCAAACGGGTTCATGCTCATTTTGACGTTAGCAATGTCCACGCCACTGCCGTCCGACTTGACACGAACCTTGACGTTGTAGTCCACCACCCGTTTAACGGGCACGATAATTTTCATGGAATCTCCAGAAGACTTGAATTCGATGCTGAGCGTGATTTTCAATCAACCCGGCATTTTATGGCCGGAGTGCAGTGCCTGAGTTTGCGCCTTGGCACGTTAAAAAGCACGATAGTTCTTTTTTATTATAGAACCCCAGCGACCACCCCCGCCCGGCGTGGCGAAATGCCCCCCGATTTGACTCCGATATCGGGGGAATCCACCAACATCGCCCGCATCCGATCTCGTTACAGTCGCTGTCACCAAACCCGGAATCACCATGAAACACATCGCATTCGCCCTCGCCAGCTTGATCGGTCTCGTTGCAACCGCATCTGCGCAAACCGTCATCACGGCGTCCAGCTGGCTGCCACCCACCCACATTTTGAGCCAAAGCCAGGCCAAGTGGTGCGAGGCCTTGGCCGCTGAGAGCGCCGGCAAGATGCGCTGCAATATTTTGCCGCGCGGCGTTGCTAACCCGCCCGGAACCTACGACGCCGTCAAAAACGGGCTGGCTGATATCTCTTTCACCGTCCACGGCTACACGCCAAGCCGCTTCACGCTCACCCAAATGGCCGAACTGCCGTTTTTGGGTAACTACAGCGAGCCGATTTCAATCGCCTTGCAGCGCATGGCCGCCAAATACCCGCAGTTCAATGCCGAGCATGCCGGTGTCAAAGTTCTCAGCTTGTTCACACACGGCCCCGGCATTGTCTACAACACCAAGCGCCCAATCGCGAAAATGGACGACTTGCAAGGCCTGAAATTCCGCGTGGGTGGCGGCATGGTCAACGAAATCAGCAAATCCATGGGGATGAACGTCACATTGAAGCCTGCGCCAGAGTCGTTTGAGTTGTTGTCGTCAGGCGTGATGGACGGCACCCTCTTTCCCGCAGAGAGCGTGGAGAGCTTCAAAATCGACAAAATCGTCAAACACGCGACCACATTTCCCGGCGGTTTGTACAACACCAGCTTTGTGTTCATGATGAACCAAGACCGCTACAACAAGCTAACTTCGGACGAAAAGCGCGTTGTTGACAAGCTCTCAGGCGAGTTCGCCGCTGGCTTGTTTGGCCGCAATTGGGACAGCCAAGACCGCAAGGGCATGGCCTACATGCAAGTCGCTGGCGTGCAGTTCACCAAAGCCGACGCCAAGTTTGTGGCCGATGTCAAATCGCGAACCTCGCAACTTGAGACCAAATGGACCACTGACGCGGCCGCCAAAGGCCTGCCCAACGGCAAAGCCGTTCTCGCCGAGTTCCGCGCCGAGATCGCCAAACTCGCTAAGTAATTCTATTTCCATATCAATAGAGCTATAATATGAAATCCAAACAACCGAAGATTTCACCATGGCCAGGATTGCACGCGGGGAAGATGCTGTCGATAATGCGATGCAAGTCATCGCCAACGCTGTAACTGTCGAGCAGTT
>JANOPN010000159.1:0-10100 GCA_031421855.1 Comamonadaceae bacterium | reverse complement strand
CATCGCGAGACATGCCAACCTGACGTGAAGCTTTGGAATTCATGGCTTCAAGTGTGCATCAATTCAGCATGAACCGGGCTCATTTCAGCGCTTTGTAGCGCACCCGCTTGGGACGCGCACCCTCTTCACCCAAACGGCGTTTTTTGTCCGCTTCGTATTCTTGGTAGTTGCCATCAAAAAACACCCACTGGCTGTCGCCCTCGCAAGCCAAAATATGGGTTGCGATGCGGTCCAAGAACCAGCGATCGTGGCTGATGACGAGCGCCGAGCCGGCGAACTCCAGCATCGCGTCCTCAAGCGCGCGCAGCGTCTCCACGTCCAAGTCGTTCGATGGCTCGTCAAGCAGCAGCACATTACCGCCGGTGCTGAGTGTTTTGGCCAAATGCAGGCGCCCGCGCTCACCACCCGACAAATTGCCCACGCGCTTTTGCTGATCGCCGCCGTTGAAGTTAAATCGACCGCAGTACGCGCGACTGGGCACCACAAACTTGCCGATTTGCAAGTTATCCAAGCCGCCAGAGATTTCTTCCCACACGGTCTTTTCGCTCGTTAAGCTGTCGCGCGACTGGTCAACCACCGCCATTTGAACGGTTGAACCAATCTCCACAGTGCCGGTATCGGGGGTTTCAGTACCCGAGATCATCTTGAACAAGGTTGATTTGCCCGCGCCGTTGGGGCCAATGATGCCGACGATGGCACCGGCCGGTATTTTGAAGCTCAAGTCATCGATCAACATGCGATCGCCAAATGACTTGGACACGCCCTTAAACTCAATAACATTGGTGCCCAAGCGCTCGGCCACTGGGATGAAAATCTCTTGGGTTTCGTTGCGTTTTTGGTACTCGTGGCTGGCCAGCTCCTCAAAGCGCGCAATACGCGCCTTGCTCTTGGCTTGACGGCCCTTGGGGTTTTGGCGAACCCACTCCAGCTCTTTCTTCAGGGCTTTGGCGCGCGCATCTTCACCGCGCTGCTCTTGTTGCAATCGCTCGGTCTTTTGCGTCAACCAAGTGCTGTAGTTGCCCTTCCAAGGGATGCCCGAGCCACGGTCCAGCTCCAAAATCCACTCAGCCGCGTTGTCCAAAAAGTAGCGGTCATGGGTGATCGCGACCACAGTGCCGGGGAACCGCTGCAAAAACTGCTCAAGCCAATCCACCGACTCGGCATCCAAGTGGTTGGTTGGCTCGTCGAGCAAGAGCATGTCGGGCTTGGACAGCAACAATTGGCACAACGCCACGCGACGCTTTTCACCACCCGACAGTACGCCGATTTTTTGATCCCACTCGGGCAAACGCAAGGCGTCTGCCGCAATCTCGAGTGCATGGCCGGTGTCGTCACCGGCCATTGCGATGATGGCCTCAAGCTCAGCTTGCTCGGCGGCCAGTTTGTCGAAGTCTGCATCTTCGTCGCCATATGCGGTGTAAACGGCTTCAAGACGCTCTTTGGCAGAGTTGACTGCACTCATCGCGGTCTCAACCGCCTCGCGCACGGTGTGTTCTGGGTTGAGTTGCGGCTCTTGCGGTAGGTAGCCGATTTTGATATTGGGCATGGGCACTGCTTCGCCCTCAATGTCCTTATCAACACCGGCCATGATTTTGAGCAATGTCGACTTGCCCGAACCGTTCACACCCAAGACGCCAATCTTGGCCCCGGGAAAGAACGACAAAGAGATGTCTTTGAGAATGTGGCGTTTAGGCGGCACGATTTTGCCGACTCGGTTCATGGTGTAGACGTATTGCGCCATCGTTGTCGTTTCTGCGTAAATGCTTGAAGTGAAGGGGCACTCTAAAACGTTGCTGCGTCAGCGTGAGATAATTACATCAGCCGCAACGTCTTGTTCACTCATCGGTTTTCACCGATTGAGTTGATTCTTTAGTCTGAGCCCCCTTTTGCGGCGAGCCTCAGACCATAACCTCCAATTTTATGTCCTTCGATACCCTGGGGCTCCTGCCAGCCCTGTTAACTGCCGTGCGTGAGCAAGGCTACGAAACCCCAACGCCTGTTCAACAACAAGCCATTCCCCTGATTTTGTCGGGCGCTGACGTGCTCGCCGGTGCTCAGACCGGCACCGGCAAGACCGCTGCGTTCACCCTACCCCTGCTGCACCGCTTGGCCACGATGCCCGGCGCCAAGAGCCGTTTGGGCGGTTTGGGCACGCGCGCACTGGTGCTGACCCCCACCCGCGAATTGGCCGCACAGGTCGAAGAAAGTGTTCGCCTGTACGGCAAACACCTGCAACTGCGCTCAACCGTGATTTTCGGCGGTGTGGGCATGAAACCACAGGTTGATGCGCTGCGCCGAGGCGTGGACATCGTTGTGGCCACGCCCGGACGCTTGCTTGACTTGATTGAGCAAGGCTTTGTCGACCTCAGCACCGTCAAAACCTTTGTGCTCGACGAAGCCGATCGCATGCTCGACATGGGTTTTATCCACGACGTTCGCAAGGTTTTGGCACTGTTGCCCAAAGAAAAACAGTCTTTGCTGTTCTCGGCCACATTCAGCGACGAAATTCGCGACTTAGCCAACACACTGCTGAAAAACCCCCAGCACATTCAAGTCACGCCTCGCAATACCACGGTGCAACGCATCAGCCAGTACGTGCACCCGGTCGGTCGCCACAAAAAGACCGATTTGCTGATGCATGTCGTTCGCCACAATGACTGGTCTCAGGTTTTGGCCTTCACTCGCACCAAACACACCGCCAACGAAGTGGCGCTGGAGCTGGATCGCCAAGGCATCAGCGCAATGGCCCTGCACGGCAACAAAAGCCAGGCAGCGCGCACCCAAGCACTCAGCGAGTTCAAGTCGGGCAAATTGCGCGTTTTGGTCGCAACCGACATCGCAGCTCGGGGCATCGACATCGAAGACTTGCCCCATGTTGTCAACTACGACATCCCGAACGTGTCGGAAGACTATGTTCATCGAATTGGCCGCACCGGACGCGCAGGCAAAGACGGCGTTGCCGTGAGTTTTGTGAGTGCGGACGAGGCCGGATGGATGCGCGATATTGAACGCTTCACCAAGCAAAACCTGCGGGTCGAGGTGATGCCCGGGTTTGACGCACCCAACGAAATCGGCGAACCCATGGCCATGGGTCGGCAAGTCATTTGGGGCGGCATTGGCAAGCCTCCAAGCCGCGAAGTCATGGCTGCAGCAGGCAAAACCGCCCGCCGCGAAATGATGCAGCGCGTGAACGAGCGAAAAGACAAAGAAGCTGGCGAAAAGCACGCGCGCAACGACCGCAAGGCGCAAAATGTGGCGAACAACGGTCTTCGCACCGGCTCGCCCGCTCGCAGCGCGCAGCCAGCCGCGAGACCGGCAAATCCCAACGCGCCTCGCCATGCCCCACGAACCAATGCATCTCGCTCAGCCTTCAACCCCAACGCTCCGCGCCCTGGATCGTCCCCCAACGCTCCGCGCCCCGGATCGTCCCCCAACGCTTCGCGCCGTGATGGTGGCCGGCGCGACGGGTTTGGTGGGCCAGGCACTCGTCAAGCAACTCCTCGCTGACACCGATTGCTCGCACGTTCACGCCCTTGCGCGACGTGCGAGTTTGCAAGCCACACCGAAATTAACGACTCATGTCGTTGATTTCACCAAACTAGGGCCGCTGCCGCCCGTTGACACGCTTCTGATTGCCTTGGGCACAACCATCAAACTGGCGGGCTCGAAAGATGCCTTTCGCGCGGTTGACTTTGATGCCGTGATTGCTGTGGCGCGCATGGCTCACGCCAACGGCGCACGAGCTGTTGGCATGGTTAGCGCCATGGGTGCCAGCGCCAATTCCAGCGTGTTTTACAGCCGCACCAAGGGTGAGGTCGAAGATGCCGTCAAAAGCATCGGCTTTGAGCGCATCGTCATCGCCCGTCCGAGCTTCATCGGCGGCGACAGAGCCGCACTCAAACAAGCAGACCGACCCGGCGAAGGCTTGGCTTTGGTCGCCATGCGCTTGTTTGGCCCTTTGATCCCGTCAAACTACAGAACCGTCGACGCGGACACGATTGCCGCAAGCCTCATTCAGCAAACCCGCGCGCCCGCTGTGGGCACTCTCACACTCCTACCTGGCGAGCTCGCGCTTGCGGCCAAACGATGACAAACACGACCCCGCACGAGCCGATCAAGTGGGGCAGCCTGACCGTCGCCACCGCCAATGTCCTCAACTTAGCGCGCCCTGGGCACACGTATTACGCCAACCAAGACCCGTATTCGGATGCGGAATACGCTCGCAAAATTGCGTGGCTGGGGCAGTCAATCGCCCGACTGAACGCCGACGTGCTGTGTGTTCAAGAAGTCTGGGACGAGTCCGCCCTAAAAGCGGCCGTTGCAGCCAGCGGTTTGCGCCACAGCACCACCATCGCGCCTGGCGCCGAGAGTGGCGCGGTTGGCACGCCCGTGGTGGGTTTGATCACCCGACTCAAAGTCGAACGCATCGACAGTTTTGCGCAAATGCCCAGCGGGCACAGCGTGCAAGTGCCTGAAATTGGCGAAAAAACCCACTTTGAGCGCGCACCGCTGTTGGCCCAACTTCGCACGCAGTCAGGGCAAAGCATCCACGTGCTCACGACCCACATGAAGAGCAAGCGCCCCAAGTTTTTGCAAAAAGAATCTGGCGAACCCACCGAAGACCGCGACGACCCCCGCGCCGTCGCCCGCGCGACCTTGCGCTCGCTGATCATTCGCGGCGCTGAAGCTGCCGCGCTGCGCAGCATCGTCGTTGACGTGCTGTCTCGCAGCCATGAGCCACTGATCGTCATGGGTGACTTCAACGACGGTCCGCACAGCGTGACCACCCAAATGATCGCGGCGACCAATGAAGTCGCGTACGACAAACGCGCCCGAGACACCGCTTTGTTTAACGCCTACGAAGTCCAAGGCATGCCCTTGAAGCGCGACGTCGCCTACAGCCACATCCACCAAGGCTCACCCGAAACGCTCGATCAAATTTTTGTCAGCGAAGAGTTCTTGCCCCATAGCCGCTTCTCAGTCGGCGACGTGCGCCGAGTCGATTACTTCAACGACCACCTGCACGAGGGCAAGGACCGCAGCCGCAGCGACCACGGGTTTGTGAAAGCCGTCCTGAGGCTGCGTATCGACTGAAAGGTGCTCCAAGCAGCTTCAGAGACCATTTTCTGGATGAATCCGGCGACCAAGAGCGGATAGAAACCCAACTTTGTCAACATTCGCAGAGCCTTTGCTGCCCAAGCAAAGCCTCGGGCGTTTTTTGCTTTCTCAGTCTGAGACGGAGAAGTTTTCTCACCCACGGGTGAGGGGCCGCGTATCTAGTCAGTTGCACCATATGGGCGGCACGTGCTGCCCGCGATCCGGTCGATATTTTTGTGGGGCATCACATGTCGGCATTTGGCGCGGCTAGCGTTGGCTGTTGGCGCGATCACCGCGACTCAACTAGTTTGACACCAACCGAATTCAGCATTGGAGGTGTTGCAGTAGTCGACAAGAACAGCGCAGGCACCGTGATCGTCTGCGAGGAAGCAGGTCCGCACTCTGGGATATCGAAATGCCTCAAAATCGTCCGAGCACCGTAGCAAAGCCGCACGTGGTAATTGCCGGGGCCGGGAAGCCAACGGGGAATCCCAGTTGTGCCCCCGCCCAAGTCAACTGCCAAGTTATACGTGTTTGCAACGATAGGCGACACCGGATCTGAGATGCTGCTTTCGCCGCCTTCAGTGTAAAAAATCGGCGCGTACCAAGGACCGTTCGGTGACGCGGCAAACTCGACTCGCTGTTGGTATGTAAAGACTGGTGCAGAGATGCGCAAGCTAGCCCGGATCAAAGGCCCAATGGTTAAAGTGGACGAGGTCTGTGGTGTGCTGTCCGAGAACACCGTTTGCGTCTCAGTACCCACGGTGGCGCTCAGGATGTCTAACTGAGGAACTGCGATGCCGACTCTGTCCAATCGCCCAAAGGTTCGCGGGAAATAAAAGTCCGTACATCCCGCCACGCCTGACCCGAAGAAGCCAGCACCCTGAGACGCTGCTTGAGCTGCGGTCGCACACAGAAATACCCGCGAGTTTGCAGCAATCCCCGCAGCGCGCAACGGAATGTCAACCGTGCGCAGCCCGAAAGGATCAAGTGCCGCTGACACTTGAGCGGTGATTGGGGCAAAGGTGTAGGTTTGGCCCAGCACGCGCTCGTTTCGAACGCGGGCGTGGACAAGTTGGCCTGCAGGCGTGGACGAATTCACGCGCAGCCGCAATGTCGGCACACCCACGGGGTAGACCAAAACCGCATCGTTCACAGTCAAGCCCAAAGCGCTCGCTGTATTGACTCGGTAAGCCTGTTGAGACCATAGCCCTGAATATGGCCGGCGAAAGTTGAGCTCAACTTGCTGGCCATTGCTGAGCACACCTTTGAATCGGGCAAGGCGACCCGCTCCGTCAGTGACGCCGAAATTCAACACGGTCGTGCCTGTTGCCGCAATCACCGACTCTTGAACTTGAAAAGAGCCATCATAGAACCCAGAAGACCACTCCGTGCTGCGCCACGTGAGAGCCTGGCCGGTAGGCAAGGTGATGCTGGTCGGCACGGTGAACGTTCCGTTGACCAACGTAGGGACCGCCCCAGTTTGCGCGGTGGACATGCGCATTGCGGGGGAGGCAGACAGGTTTGACCAACCCAAGATGTTGTACAGCTCTGCGCGACCTGCCGACGACAACAACTGGAGCTCACGGTATGTGGCACTGTCGTAGGTTCGCAGCTCTCCGATACCGCGCAAAACAGTGATGGCTGCCGAACTGTCGTTTGCCAATGGGTTTCTGGCGTTGGGAACTGCCTTTCTGTAGTCCACCGACTCTTGATTCCCGAGTTCGTTGAACGAGGTCGCAAATAGCCGCGCTTCAAATGCGGGTGCTACAAGTCTGTTGTTGGCCCACGTCACGGTCACCACCGATTCAGGCGCAATCGCTTTTGCCGGGGCCGTAACCAAAGCTTTTGACGGGCTCCAATCGTGCTGCGGAATTTTGGCGATGAGTGCTGGATCAGCCGCTTCACTCAATATTCTGGAGGTGAATGTCACATCGGGAACGCTGGGGTTGACGCTTGCGTGCAGAAAGACCTCGACTGAGTAGCTGGACAGCGCGCGCAGACTGCTGAAATCAGTCAACGGTTGATCTCGACGTGTGATGGATGTTGAAGGCCAGGCACTGGAAGGCATGGCACTACCGTCAAGGAGCGAAGCACCAAGGCGAAAGCCGTTGGTTGAGGATACCGCCGTCAATGTTCCAGCTGGCACCGTACCAGTTTTGTTGTGAATGGCGAGTCCGAGCTGGCCAAAAGTCGGTGATAAGCCAAAAACGATACCCGCATCCGGTAGACCCGGGCCTCTCAGCCGCGCCGCACGGATATTCGAATCAACATACTGTCTTGTGATGGGGTCAAATTTGGTTCGATTCAAGTTGAGGACGATGCTTGTCTGGATTTGGCTGGGAGCCTGAAATGTCGCAGGACCGTCCATTTCAGGGTTGTTTTGAACGTAGTAGTTGTACCGCACCCCCACCGCCGCACGAAGACTGACTTGATTCCCCTTCGCGATCCAATTGCTCGCGCTTGCAGTAGACAAATTGTCCACCCTGCGAAACGTCACACGTTTGACGTACTCGATGGGGCCAACGAGGTTGTCCCGCAAGGGCCCTGTGCTGGGCTGCCGAACAGTGAATTCGACCAAAGCGATGTCATCTACAGTGGAGCCAACGGATCGCTCGGTGTAGAGCACTACCGGGTTTCTGACCGTGCTTCCTGCGACGGCTGCGCGATTGGCGTTGCTGTAAACATCCGCAAAATCTTCCTCCCAATCGCGGCTGCTGTCCAAGTAATCAGCCGCTCGCAGGTAGCGGCCTTGGGTGTCTGAGCAAGCGGCATCAGTTGGCGCAGCGATGGCCCAGCAGCGGTTGATTTGATTTACCCACGCATCGAGTTTTGCAAATGTCAGCAGCGGCGTAGTTGGCAGGGCCAGCAACGTGGTGCCCAGTGGCGTAGAGCGACTGACCAAAACAGGCTGCAAGGCTCCTGTGGCATCGGTTGTCAAAGCAGCGAGTTTGGCTCGGAGCTCAGTAGCACCGGTTGCTGGGTTTCGTGTGTGCGTGATTGACTCAATCACCGCGTCGACTCCCGTACCGTTGTATGTGTAGACAGAACTGACAGGATCGAACTGATCAGTTCGTGCGATTCCGGACGCTTTGAGCGCAGCGTCAACGGATGCAAGTAGATCTGCTTTGGAACTGGCCAACTTGGACGCGTCCACGCCAGATCCGTTGAAGCCCTTATCGGTGCCTTTGACGGTAGTGGCCACGGCATCACTCACGATTTTGTCCGTGAGTGGGTTCACGTTCAGGCGAAGCACTTTGTTTGCCGCAGGAGACTCGTTGCTGGCTGACGTGAGAACCACGCCGTTAGGTGCAATCACCCGAACGACGATGGGGGCTTGAAAGCTGGAGGGAAAGCGAATGAGGTAGTTGCCGCCGTCGTCAGTTTGACCGGTTCTCTCCTGTCCGGCGCGATCCGTGATCACAACCCGCGCACGCTTGATAGGCGCGCCGTCACCGGCACCACCGCCCGCGCCGCCGTCACCCCCACCGTCGCCACCCACATCTTGCGGGGCCACCCCAAACGCGACTGCCGCATCAGCCGTGCTGACGGATGGCTGGGGCCGCAAAGGATCAACTGGCGGCTCGACCACCACTGGCGGCGTGACGACTGGGGGTGTAGAAGCGGGTGCCCCGCCACTACCACCGCCACAAGCACTGAGGCCAATGACACCCGCGAAGGCCAAAGCCAAGAGCGTCGTGGCTCCGGTTTGAAATTCGTGGCGCGTTTCAGTTTGCGTTTCAGTTTGCATGTGTGCGACCTGTTGGTGGAGCGATTCGACAGGCCCAAGTTTCAGGCGATTAAAAAATTTGCGAATCCACACAATGGATGAAAAACGCCTCGCGTTCGGGATCAAAACAACGAATTTGTTGACCCAAGTCAGGCAGCGAGCGATTCAAACGCGCATCTGGATGCCGATGACGGCTTGATCAGCTGTCATCCAACGCGACAAAACTGGATTGCCACCTTCGCGGCAAAGACGGGTTGGGGGCTGGGTTTGGATTTCGAATGCGTCAATATTCATAACAACAAACCCAATGAATTCTGCGACCAATGGCCATAAAGACGTTGAAATCGCCGATTCGAAGCTCTTGGCGAGCTACAAAGCGCCGGTTGAGCCTCACTCATTCAAAACCGCCCGAGCTTCAAATTCAGTCCCATCAAAATAGCTATACTGTACAAATCAGCTATTTTTCGGAGGCCGCGCCCATGTTGACCGTCACATCTGTCGAAGCTCAAAACCGATTTGGTCATTTGCTGGACACCGTGCAACGCGAGCCGATCACGATCACGCGACATGGTCGCACGGCAGCCTTTTTGGTCTGCGCGCGCGACATGGCGCTACTTCATGATGCCCGCGCACAACGGAGCGGAGCCGTTGCAGCATTTGAGGCTTGGCAGCAGGCTGCGACAGCCGGCGTCCTGCCAGCCGCAGCCACACTCACCGACGAAGATGTTGTGCAACTTGTAAAGGCGAGTCGCTGAGCGAAATGAGCGAGCAAACCGCGATGGTACGGGTTGTCTTTGATACCAGTTCGCTGGTGAGCGCGGCACTGCGGCCCCTATCAACTCCTCATTTGGCCCTCAGCCATGCGCTTGCAACTGGCACAGTTTGCGCATCCGCTGCGACACTTGCCGAGCTTGACGCGGTGATGGGGCGATCCAAGTTTGACGCGTACCAGCCGCCAGAAATTCGCTTTGCATTCGCCCAACTTGTTCGACAACACTGCGCCATCTTCGAAGTCAGCGAGGACGACTTGACAGGTGTTTCGCCGATATGTCGCGACCCTAAAGACCACATATTCTTGGCGCTGACTCGTGTGTGCAGCGCCAGTGCCATCATCACCAGTGATGCCGACTTGCTGGTTCTAAACCCGTGGCGGAGTATCCAAATCATCACACCGGCTGGCTATTTGGGTTGAACTCGCGATGGCGACTACCGCCAACGCCCCAGGATCGTTCGCCTGGTCAACGCATTGACGCTTCGGGTCAAGCGAGTCGGC
>JANOPN010000158.1:0-63134 GCA_031421855.1 Comamonadaceae bacterium | reverse complement strand
GCGGGCCCGCCACTTGTAGATGGTGGCGATGGTGACGTTGTAGCGCACGGCCAATGAGGCAACGCTGTCAGTACTGGCAGCGATCTCGGCACGCACGGCAGGGGTGGTACGAGCGCATTTGTGAAGCGTGATGATCATTGGGATTGGTGGGGCGAAAGCGACCGGGAGGTTGTTGGTAGAAAGGCGAGGTCGGTGTGCTGCGCTTGAAGGGGGGCGCCTGCGGCGGGCCCTGGCAGGGGCCTTTTAAAGAAGGAATCCTTCCGATCGGACAGCCAGGACCACAGGCAAAAACGGGTTAACCCTCGAAAGTAGCAATCAAACCCCGCATGACAGACCGCGCCATGAACAAGGAGTATCGCTTAGGATCTATACAATCGTCCGGTACTCGACACCTAACGAATAAGGTTAGATCGCGCTTGCCGCGATCTAACCGAATCTGGGATCGGGTCTAAAATTTGAAGGATGACGGATACGCAGCCCGGTTTTTCGTCGATGGATCGGTGTCTGAATGACTTCAGATCCGTCCAAAATCAATAGCAACAAGCCCAATGAATCCGGTGACCAAGTGCCGATAAAGCACTGAAAAACCCCTAAAACCCCCTTCTGGGCTCTCAGCGCCCTCAGCGCCTGAAGCGTTGAATTGCACCCGCACCCGCACGTCATTCCTGCGACGGCAGGAATCCAGGTATCAGCCGTGCCAAATCCCGCCAAAACTGGATCCCCGCCTTCGCGAGGATGACGCTCGGGTAAACGGTGCGCCGACTGGGCCATGCTGGCGACTGCGTGGATTGGCGTGCGAGATGACGCAATCACCTCAAAACGCCCGTTGAGGCAATATTTGATGCAGAATACGACTCTGGTCACCGGATTTATTGGGGTTGTTGCTACTGAATCAGGAGTATCTAAATACCATGGTGAAAGACTCGACCCTGTGTTGCCATGCGGGTGATGTTGCGTGAGGCCGATTCATGGGTGCGATCAATGGGTTGAGCTGCTTGGCGGTGCGAGCTCGTTGATTGGCGGGACAAGCGTTGTTGAGTTGACTTTGTCTAGTGAAGCAAGCGGTCCACTGCCGGAATTCGGTTGCATCCACGCTGAGCCAAAGCAAGCGCTCAGCCGCCCAAGCCGGGCTTCAGTTTGGTCAGCGCTTCGCGACAAGGCTGGCCGCCGGCACAGTCACCGCACTTGCCAAAGGCGGCAAAGTGAGCGTGCATCAGATTGCGACCGATGCGTTTGGCAATGTGTTGGGTGGGGTGACTGGGGATGTCGTGCAACCCTCCGATCCCTTGGGCAACTTCTTCGCGGGCGCAGAGCAGCAAAGCACACGGGTCGGGGGTGCGTCTTGCATGCCGCGTGTCGCTGCTTCACCGCTGCGTCATCGCTGCGTCATCGCTGCGGGGTGCGATGAGCGTCGGTGCGACGATCCTCGGGTTAGCCCTAGAACACTGTCGCGATATCCGCCAGCGCAATCACCTCTACTTGGTCTGAAAACGCGTAACGCTTGTCCACCTGCGCCACGATGTAGGTGGCGGTGGGCTTCAAATCTTGCATGGCGTTGTGAAAACCTTGGCTGACTTTGGGTGCCGACGACGATTTGATTTCGAAGCAAAGGGTTTGGCTGGCGTGTTGCACCACCACATCCATTTCGGCACCGGCGGCCGTGCGGTAGAACATCACTTCTGCGCCGCGCGGTGCAAGCTGGCTGATGTGCTCCAGTACAAAACCCTCCCAGGAGTAGCCCATCATCGGATGGGACAGCAGGTCGTCCGTGGTTTTGATGCCCAACAGTGCATGCAGCAGGCCAGAATCGCGCAGGTAGGTTTTGGGCGTTTTCACAAGGCGTTTGTTCAGGTTAATGTGCATGGGCTGCAAGCGGCGCAACATGCGGGCAGCCTCCAGCAGATCCAAGTAGCGTGCGACCGTCGGCACGCTGATGCCCATGCTTGCGGCCAACTGGCTCATGTTGGTGAGTTGACTGTGGCTGTTGGCCACCATGCGCCAAAAGCGTTGCAAAGTTGGCGCAGCCACCTGCACGCCAAACTGCGGCAGGTCGCGCTCCAGCAGCAGACGCATGAAGTCGAGCCGCCATTCAAAAGAGTCTTCATCGGTGGCTGATGTAAAACTCTCAGGAAAACCACCGCGCAGCCACAGCTGTTGTTGGCGCGCAAAGCCAGGTTCTATTTCTTGCGCCAGCAAGCCGCCTAACTCGACCGTGGCGAGGCGGCCGGCCAGAGATTCGGCACTTTGTTTGAGCAAGGAAAACGAAGCCGAGCCCAGCAGTAAAAATCGGCCCTTGCTTCGGTCGCGGTCAATCTCGGGTCGCAGATGGCGAAAAATATCGGGCGTGTACTGCACCTCGTCTAACAAGATCAAGGCTTCGGGATGGGTTTTAAAAAATACATTCGGATCGGCCAAACGAGCGCGGTCTCGTTCGTCTTGCAGGTCGAGGTAAATCGACTCACGCTGGCTCATTTCCGCCAGTTTCTTTGCCAAAGTGGTCTTGCCGACTTGGCGCGGGCCCAGCACGGCAACCGCTGGCGAGCGACGCAGGGCGGCGGCTATATGGAGGAGGGCGCTGCGTTGATACATACTGCAATTTTAACTATGATTGTTAAAATTACAAGGTTTTGTAAGAATTCGTGATCTCAGCGGAGTCGCGCGGCTCAAAGATGTTGATCAGGCCTTGCGTTGCGACATTTGGCTTGAACCGACTTCCGTCTTCAATCCAACGGTGATGGCGATAAACCCAATGAATCCGGTGACAAAGTGCCAAAAAAGCACTAAAAAAACCCCCAAAAACCCCCAAAAACCCTCTTCGGGGCTCTGTAGCGCCCTCAGCGCCTCTGCGTTGAATGCCCCCCACCATCAAGCAACCCCGCATCCGCCAATCGGAAAGGGGCTGTCGTCGCCCTGGATTGCCACCTTCGAAGCCATGGCAGAGCGGGTGGCGTGGTTGATGTGCCGAGTGATTACGCGAAAGTCATAGCAACAAGCCCAATGAATCCGGAGACCAAGTGCGAAAAAGACTGAAAAAAGTCAATTCACGGTCATGGGGATCGTTACCGGGCCGTCGTTGAGCAGATGCACTTGCATGTCGGCGGCGAACTGTCCGCTTTGAACGTTGGGCAGGCCGTTGGTTTGGGTGCCCGAATGAGCGAGTCGAGCCGATGCGACCAAGGCATTGAACAATTCGCGGGCTTGATCGGGTGGCGCGGCACTTGAAAAACCGGGGCGTGTGCCGCTGCGGGTATCGGCGCTGAGCGTGAATTGGCTCACGATCAACAAGCCACCGCCCGTGTCGGCCAAACTGCGGTTCATTTTGCCCATCTCGTCGCTGAATATGCGCAACTTGAGCGTTTTGGCCAGCAACTTGGTCGTGGTGGCTTGGGTGTCGGCGGGTTGGGCGCAAACAAACATCAGCAGCCCGCAACCGATTTGGCCCACAATTTGGCCATCCACTTCGACCCGGGCGTGCGAGACGCGCTGCAACAGGCTGATCACTTTGTCAACGTGATGCGCAAAAATTTGCGTTTGCCGACCTGCAAAACAAAGGTGCCTGGCGTCAGTTTCAAGCCCTTGTCACTGACGACGGCGCCGTCGATGCGCACGCCGCCGCCGTCGATCAATCGGTTGGCCTCAGAGCCGCTGGGGGCCAGGCCGACCGCCCTCAAAAGCGCACCAATGCCCATGGGCTGACCGTCAATCAAGGGTAGTTCACGCGACTCAATCTCGTCGGGCACGCCGCCTTTTGCGCGGTTGATGAAGTCTTGTTCGGCGGCATTGGCGCTGGTGGGTGAGTGAAACCGAGCGGTGATTTCTTTGGCCAGGGCGACTTTGGCATCTTTTGGGTTGCGCCCGGCCGAAACTTCGGATTTGAGTGCGGCAACTTCGGGCCCGGGCTTGAACGACAGCAAGTCGTACCAGCGCCACATCAGCACGTCGGAGATCGACAGCACCTTGGCAAACATGGTGTTGGCATCTTCAGTGATGCCAATGTAGTTGCCCTTGCTTTTGCTCATTTTGTCGATGCCGTCCAAACCTTCAAGTAGGGGCATGGTCAAAATGCATTGTGGCTCTTGGCCGTACTCCACTTGCAAGTGGCGGCCCATGAGTAAATTGAATTTTTGGTCAGTGCCGCCAAGCTCCAGGTCGCTTTTGAGTGCGACGCTGTCGTAGCCTTGCATGAGGGGGTATAAAAACTCATGCACGCTGATGGGCTGTCCGCTCTTAAAGCGCTTGTTGAAGTCGTCGCGCTCCATCATGCGGGCAACGGTGTATTTGGCGGCCAAACCGATCATGCCGCGTGCCCCCAACGGGTCGCTCCACTCGCTGTTGTAGCGAACCTCGGTTTTGCTGGGGTCGAGCACCAAAGCGGCTTGGTCGTAGTAAGTCTTTGCGTTGGCTTCGATTTCGTCGCGGGTGAGCGGGGGGCGCGTGGTGTTGCGCCCCGATGGGTCACCAATCATGCTGGTGAAGTCGCCCACCAAAAAAATGACGGTGTGGCCAAGGTCTTGCAAAGCCCGCATCTTGTTGAGCACCACGGTGTGGCCCAAGTGCAGGTCTTTGGCTGTGGGGTCAAGCCCCAGTTTGATGCGCAGCGGGGTTTTGTTGGCTTCGGACTTGATGAGCTTGGACAACCACTCAGATTGCGGTAAGAGTTCGTCCGTGGCATGGACGCTGACAGCAAATGCGTGCTGCACTGCGGCCGAGGCGGTCGTGAGTTTGCTTTGGAACTCGACGTTGATCTCGGCTTTGGGGCTTGAAACAGAAGTTTGCATAGGGTTTTTCGCAGTGACACGCGAGGGGGTGTCGGTAGAATCGAGGGTTTTCCTGATCGCGCTGAGCATATTTTCGTCGCGCGAAGTTGGTAATTGGCAACACTGGCGGGTTTTGCACGGAGATGCTAGCCGCTGGATGAACGATTTTTCGGTGTTTTGTTGATTGTAGAGGTCGATTTGGCTGCAAATGCGCCAATGAATCTCAGTGAGGCAATTGACGCGGCACCTCAAAACGGCGCTTGGTTTTGACCAGCAGTTAAGTGATGAAATTCAACGGTTTGGTAGACATTTGGGCGAGCAAGCGGCTGATTCGCGACGAAGCGATGGCTTGGGTTAAGTCAAATCAACGCCCTTTGAGCGTCGTGGCCGTGTCTGCGTTGGTGTTGTCCAGCGCAGCGGCAGTTGCCGTGTCGCGCGCGCCGGATCCGTCCGAGTTGCTAGTGCACCAAGTGGTCGAGTCGGTGACACCGGTCAATTTGACGGCTCAAGTGCAAGCCTTGGATGGGCACAATTTCTCGTTGACCCGCTCTGAGGTCACCCGCTCGGCCGATACGGCCGATGCCTTGCTGGCCCGCTTGGGCGTGGCCGATGCCGGTGCCGCGCAGTTTGTGAGAAGCGATGCGTTAGCCCGGACCCATATTTTGGGGCGCGCTGGTCGCTCGGTTCAAGCGCAAACGGCTGACGACGGTCGCTTGGAGCGCTTGGTGATGCGCTGGGCCAGCGACGACGACGTGCATTTCAAGCGGTTAACCGTCAAACGCGTCGTGGGTGGCTTTTCGTCCAACTTGGAGATGGTGCCATTGGTTGCCACCCAGCGCATTGGCAGCGGCACGATTCGCAGCAGTTTGTTCGCCGCGACCGACGAAGCCCGCATGCCCGACAGCGTGGCGGTTCAAATGGCCGAAATTTTCTCGGGCGATATCGATTTCCACCGCGCCCTGCGCAAAGGCGACCGTTTTCATGTGGTTTACGAAGCGCTTGAGGCAGACGGCGAGCCGCTCAAAGCAGGCCGCGTGATCAGCGCTGAGTTTGTGAACAACGGCAAGAACTTTGGCGCGATTTGGTTCCAAGAACCGGGTGCCAGCAAGGGCGCGTATTACACCGCGCTAGGGGACAGCCTTCGCAAGGCCTATTTGGCATCGCCGCTTGAGTTTTCGAGGGTCACCAGCGGCTTCAAGATGCGCTTTCATCCACTTTTGCAAAAATGGCGTGCCCATTTGGGCGTGGACTACGCCGCGCCGACTGGCACGCCAGCTCGATCAGTCGGTGACGGCGTGGTCGATTTTGCGGGTTGGCAAGGCGGCTATGGCAATGTGGTCATCGTGAAACACCGCAGCAATCACACAACCTTGTACGCCCACCTGAGCCGCATCAACGTGCGCAAAGGCCAAAGCGTGAGCCAAGGCAACACGGTCGGCTTGGTTGGCTCGACTGGCTGGTCGACTGGGCCGCATCTGCATTTTGAGTTTCGCGTTGATGGTCAACACAAGGATCCGCTGACCTTGGCCAAGCAAAGCGAGTCGATTCCGTTGGCGGCAAGCGCCATGCCCGCATTCAAAGCGCATGCACAAACGGTGCGCTCGGACTGGGCTGCCGCCTCCAGCATGACGGTTGCCAGCGCTCAATAACGGGTTGAATGGCTTGCTAGCCACTGACGCAATTGTTGCGGTAGCGCAGCGGCATCTTCGACGTGAATCGTGTGCCAACCCAAATTGTTGGCTGCCACGATGTTGGCCGGGTGATCGTCGATGAAGACCGCGTTGGCGACGTCAAACCCAAAGCGCTCGGCGGTGTGGTGAAAAATGTCGTCATTGGGTTTGATCATGTCGATGTCGGCTGAGAAAACCCCACCATCAAAGCACTCAAACCAGTCGTTGTTGGCTTGAAGTTGCCGCGCGTATGAGCTTGGCATGTTGGACAAGTACCAAATTCGGTGCTTGGCCCCCGCTTCGCGCTCAGTTGCCAGTTCGCGCAGCAGCATTGCGGTGCTGGCAATGGGCGCAAGGGCTGAAGGGGTGCGTTTGACCACATCTGCAATCAACGCCAGCGGTGCACCCAAGCGACTTGCAACCGACTGCGCAATCTGCGCCTCAGTCAGCCGACCCTGATCAAAACAGGCCCAGTCGCTCGCACTGTAAATGGCTTTGGCCAGCGCGCGGCCTTGCGCCTCATCGCCAGCAAGTGTCGGAAACTGCTGCAAGTACACCCACGGCTCCCAGGTGAAAAACACCCCGCCCATGTCAAAAACGATGTGCTTCATGACAAGCGGCCAAGCAGCGCTGCGGTTGACGCGTCAAGCCCGTCGACGTGTTTGTCAAGCATGCGTTTCTCGATGTCGACCGCCAAAACCTTGCCCAATTCCACGCCGAATTGGTCAAAACTATTGATTCCCCACAGGCTGCCCGCGACAAAAACGCGGTGTTCGTACAGCGCGATGAGCGCGCCCAAGCTGGCTGGCGTGAGGGAGTCAAGCAGAAAGAAGTTGCTGGGTCGGCCGCCGTCAAAGTGTCGATGCCCGCCCGCGTCGGCCCGCCCGCTCATGAAGGCTTGCGCTTGAGCCACGGCGTTTGCCAGCAGCGTGCGGTGTTGCCGCTCGGCCGCTTCGCCCTTGGCCATCGGCTGCTTGACCGCGATGATCTCAATGGGCACAACATCGGTGCCTTGGTGCAGCTGCTGAAAGTATGCGTGCTGGCCATTGGTTCCGCTCTCGCCCCACACCACGGCGCTCGTGGCAAATGGCAACTCGGCGCCGCTGGCGTCGACCCGCTTGCCATTGCTCTCCATTTCAAGCTGCTGCAAGTACGCTGGCAGCCGCGATAGCGCCTGCGCATACGGGGCGACGCTGCGCGAAGTGAAGCCGTGGAAGTTGCGGTACAGCACATCTTGCGCGCCCAGCAAGATCGGCAGATTGCGATCGGGCGGTGCGCTGGCGAAATGCAGATCCATGTCTGCCGCGCCGCTTAAAAACGCCTCAAACCCCGCGCGACCCAAGGCAATCGCCACCGGCAAGCCGATGCCGCTCCACACCGAGTAACGCCCGCCGACCCAGTCCCACATCGCAAACACGCGCTCAATGCCCATGGCCTTTGCGCCGCTTGGGTTCATGCTCACGGCCACCATGTGCGCGCCAATGTCGTTCAAGCCAGCGGCGCGCAACCAGTCAATCGCTGCCTGCGCATTGAGCTTGGTCTCAATTGTCGAAAATGTTTTGCTCTGCACCACAAACAAAGTGTTGGCAGGTTTGCAAGTCGCGAGCGCTTGCTCGAGCGCAAACGGATCAACATTGCTCACGAAATGCACGCGCGGCCCGCCGCTTGCAACCTGCGCCAATGCTTGCACGACCATGCAAGGGCCCAAGTCTGAGCCGCCGATGCCAATGTTGACAACATCGTGAATGCCGTCGGGCAGGTGCGAGTCAGCACGCAGCTCATCAACGAACGACAGCAAAGTCTCGCGCGCGGTCAATACTTCGCGCGAGAAATTTGATATCAAATCGATAGCATCAAACTCAATGGATCCGGAGACCAAGGACGGATTACTCTTCAAAATCATGCGTTTTAGCGTCTCCACGCTTTGGCGGGGAAGCCAATGCATGACTTGTCGGTTTTCGGTCGAGTTGATCGCCACGCCGCCAAACATCGCGTCGCGGTGCTGGGCCACACTGCACTGGTCAACCAGCGCGATCAATGAGGCAAATGTGGCCTCATCCCAAGCCGCCTTGCTCAAGTCGGCATGGATGTGCGGCGCATCAATCCGCAGCGCATCCATGCGCCACGCGCAGCTGGTGCTCTGTGCGCGCAGGCTTTCATTGACCTGGTGTCGCACTGATTCAGACGGGTTCGACGCAAACGCCGCTTCAAGATCAAGCCAAGCAAGGGTGCGGTCGCAGCGCGTGCGAGAGGTTGGGTTAGGGGTCATGGCCGTCATTGTCCACGCGCTGGCGCGTCAGCCGACACCGACCGCGATCTTTTGGGGCACGTAACTGCCGTCAAATGCTGTTGTTTAGTCAAATTTGACGACAAATTGGCTCTTGGTCACCGGATCCATTGGGTTTGTTGCTATGAATATTGACTAAATCAGACCTAAAATGAAATGTCTGTGCGCCGCTGCACTGGGCGAATACTTCCTCACCTTGCGTGTCTAGGTCGGCGGTTGGAGGTATCCCCGAAGTGCCCGAAGCACGCGCTGGTGCAAATCATGGGTATGGGGCTCTTTGTGGGGCTGTGAGTGAGCGGCCTCAGCCTCGATTAACGCCTTTGCAATCGCGAGGCAATCGGCGGCCGCACAGGCAGGAAGTGAGGCATTGGCAAGCTCTGGGTGGGACTCAAAGGCGGCTTGAACCGCGGTGACGATGCGCATCTGGGCGACAGACAGCAATTCACCCAGCGGCAGCCGTTGTTCTTCATGATCCAGCGCTGCCGAGAAAACCGCGTTGCCGAATTGATGCTCGACGGCAATGTCGATCAACCCAGATAAGACCTCAACGAGCGGCCGTCCTCGCATGCGTTCGACAGACACCTCTATTGCTTGGGCAAGCGACGTCTGTGCGCGCTCAATCAACGCGGCTACCAGCGCTGCTTTGTTTGGAAAGTACTGGTACAGCGAGCCGACACTGACCCCTGCGACCTCAGCGACTCGGTTTGTGTTGAAGCCCGCAAGCGATCGATCACTCAAAACGCGAGTAGCCGCCTCAAGAATCGCCTCGACAGTGGCGGCCGCCCGCACTTGTCGCGGCAGTTTGCGGGGGAGAAGTGGATCGTTGGACATGTGCGAGCGCGCTGACGAAATGCGAGTTGCGATAGTGAGCAAATGCTCGCATCATTTAGATCTTCTGTCAAACCCCTTCTAAGGCAAATCATGTCGTCGCATCAACCTGGTTTTCGAGTTTTCTACAAGTCGGTGTTTCTCTCGGAGCACCAAAGCCCGATGAACGTGGCGCTTCACGTGCTGGGCACGGTTTTGGGAATTACCTTCGTCGCAGCCGTGCTGCTTTTCAGCACGCCGTGGCTTGTCATCGCATTTCCTGTCGTGCATGCCGCCCCAGGATTGATCGGCCATCGCCTTTTTGAGCGAAGTTTGGCCGTTGGCGACATTCGAGTCACGCGAACGGACTACTCGCCAATGTGGTTCATCGCCGCAAACCACGTCATGACGGTCGAGCTTGTGCTCAAGGGCTTTTATTGGCGCAATTCGTCTGAGCGATGAACTGGTGAGCGCCATGTCGAATGAGGGCGCAATCGAAAGCTTGGAGAGTACGGTTTTGAAGCTGACGTTTGTTGCCGGGCAAAAGTGAGCACAAATCCGACGGCGCAAACAGGCATTGTGTCGGGTTGGCTAGCGCCGCTATTTCCCTTATCAATTAGTCGGCAGCTTGCATGGGTCTACAGTAGGTTTCATTAGGTGTAACTTACTGTTGAGTGTGTGGGCTGACTGATGAAGTCTTGCTGGTCCGTCGCCACATGTGACCTAGCTCAGTCATTGGTCTGACCGTGTGTGATGTCTTCGCCGACGTTACCCCACTTGCACCACACTGACCCCGTGCTCGCTGAGGCGCAGCGACGCGGCGCTGCCGACGCTTAAGACTTGCCCCAAGTCGGGTGAAACCACGAAGATTGAGCCGAGCTCGGTGGCGAAGGTGTACTCATAGACGTTGCCCAGGTAGGCACGCTTTTCCAACTTGGCTGCCAAGCCGTCGCTGTCAGCGGGGTGAATTTGCCAAGCTTCGGGGCGCACGGCGACTTTGACTGCGCCTGGGTTTGGGGTTGAGCGCGGGGTGATGCGCAGTGGGCCAAGGCTGACTTCACCGTTGGCGCTGGCCATACCGGGCAAAAGAGCCGCTTCGCCCATGAAGCCGGCGACAAACTCGGTGGCCGGAAACTCATACAGCGCTTGCGGGCTACCGGCTTGGGCGATGACGCCGTTGTCCATGACGATGATTTGGTCGCTGACGGCCAAAGCCTCGGCTTGGTCGTGTGTGACGTAGGCCACGGTGAGCTTGAGTCGCTGCTGGATGCTGCGAATCTCTTCGCGCATCGCGCGGCGCAAGCGCGCATCCAAATTGCTCAACGGCTCATCAAATAAGAGCACCGCAGGCTCCAGCACCAAGGCGCGGGCTAGGGCGACACGCTGCTGTTGGCCGCCTGAGAGCTCGCTGGGCAGGCGCTCATCGAAGCCGACCAAACCGACGTTTTTGAGTGCGTCCATGCCGCGCGTGCGGGCTTCAGCCTTGGGCACGTTGCTCATTTTTAAGCCGTACATCACGTTTTCCAACACATCCATGTGCGGAAACAGGGCGTAGCTTTGGAACATCATGCTCACGTTGCGCTGCGCTGGCCCAAGCGTGGTGACGTCCTTGCCATCAATGAAAATCGAGCCGCCTGTGGGCGACTCCAAACCCGCGATCATGCGCAAGGTCGTGGTTTTACCGCAGCCCGATGGCCCAAGAATGGTGGTGAGCGTGCCTTTTTGCACCTCAAAACTGATGCCCTTGACCGCCAACGGCGTGCTGGGATCGGTGCCGTAGCGCTTGGTGATGTTTTTGAAAACGATGCTCATGGTGTCTATCTTTCAGTGCATGCCCTGCGTCGCGGTGATCTTGTGGGCGACTTTGCGGCGGCCTAGTTTGCGTTCACCGACCAAGAATTGGATGAGCGCGGTGGCGCAGCTCATCAAGATGATCAAGACGGTGCAGTAAGCAAGGGCGACGCCGTAGTCGCCGTTGCCCACGCGCCCGATGATGTATGTGGTGGCCAGCTCGTTCTCAGCGGTGACCAAGAAGATCACGGCGCTGACGGTGGTGATGGCGCGCACGAAGCTGTAAACCAAGGCCGCAACCAAGGCCGGTTTGAGCAGCGGCATGACCACGTGTCTCAAGGTCTGGACGGAGTTGGCACGCAGCATCATTGAAGCCTCATCGAGCGATTTGTCAAGCTGCTTGAACGCCGCTGTGCCGGCTCGCACGCCGACCGGCAAGTTTCGGAACATGAAGCACAGCACGATGACCAAGGCCGTGCCAGTGAGCTCAACCGGTGGCACGTTGAACGCCAAGATGTAGCTCACACCCAGCACCGTGCCGGGGATGGCGAAGGCCAACAGTGCAGCAAACTCAAATGCGCCTTGGCCCTTGAACTCGGTGCGGGCCAGCAAATAGGCAATCATCAAGCCAACGGTGGCCGTGAGCGGGGCTGAGATGGCGGCGAGCTTGATCGTGGTGAAAAACGAGTTCCAAGCCGTGCCCAGCCACATGATGCCTTGCGCGCCCATTTCAAAATCGAAAGCGTTTTTAAAATGCGCAAACGTCAGGGTGTAGTCGCGGCCCCAGGTTTGAACAAAACCACCTGCAAAGGCAAATAAGTACACCACCACGGTGAACGCCATCCAGGGTAGGGCAATGCAGTAAACGACGCGTTTGACGCTGGGCGGCAACGCCATGGGAATGCCGCCGTCGCCCTTGCCACTGACGGTGGTGTAGTTTTGCTTGCCCAACACGCCGCGCTGAATGGCAAAAACGACCAAGGCAAAAGCAGTCAAGATCCAGGCCAATGAGGCCGCGCGCCCTTGGTCGTATTGCGCGCCCACGATGGCAAAGAAAATCTCGGTCGACAACACGCTGAACTGCCCGCCCACGACGATGGGGTTGCCAAAGTCAGCCATGCTCTCGATGAAGCCGACCAAAAACGCATTGGCCAAACCGGGTTTGAGCAGCGGCAGCGTGACCGTCATGAACGTGCGATGCGGGTCAGCGCGCAGGGTTTGCGCAGCCTCCTCCAGGCTCGGGGCGATGCCTTGCACAACCCCGCGCATGATCATGAACGCAATCGGGGTGAATGCAAAAGTCTGCGCCACCCAGACGCCAAACCAGCCATAAAACCAGCGGGTGGGCTCAATGCCAAACGCCCATTCCATGAATTGATTGGCGACACCGGCGCGGCCAAACAGCAAAATCAGCCCCAAACCCACCACAAAGGGCGGCGTGATGATGGGCAGCATGGCCAAAATGTTCAGGGGCTTGTTGTAGCGTTTGCTGGCCCGCTCAGACATCAAAGCCATGAGGGTGCCCAAAATGGTGGTGGATGTGGCCGTCATCAAACCCAAAAACAAGGTGTTCCAAGCCACGCCGCAGCGCTGCCCGCCCGCGATGCAACTCAAACCAAAGTTGCGCTCGTTGGCCACCCGTTCCCACATGGCCATGACCGAGAAAACGCCGTCTTCGGTGAAAAACGCGTTGCTCAAAGCCTTCAATACCGGGTACATGATGAATAAACTGAGCAAGGCCGCGCAGCCCAGCACCGCCGCCGAGATGAACAAGTCGCCCTTGAAGTAGCCGCGCCGCGCCGCGCCAAATGCACCCAGCATCACCAATGACACCAAAACCACCACAGCGCCCCAACCCATGCCGAACTGCTTGACGGCCAGTTCGCCAAAGCTCGTGTTCATCCACTCATAGATCCAACCTTTGGCACCAATCGAGAACGCGGTTGCCAACAGACCCAGCAAGCCGATGGCACCGCCAGCAATCAAGACCGTGCCCTGTGATTTGGTCGGTTGCATCACGGCGCCGACGGCGGCGACACACAAACCCAGCACGCCCACCCACAGCCATGGTCGGCCAAACGCGCCCGCTTGCATCATGCCGTTGCCCGTCTCTGCGCCGCTGAAAACTTTTGGGATGGCAGTCAGGCCGTTGACATCTTGAATGGCGTACCACGGCAACACACAATACGCCAACAGCCCAATGGCCAACCAAATCAAGATGGCGCGATTGGCCGCAAGGCCATTTGGCGTGTTTTTTTCAGTCATTTTGGCTCTTGGTCACCGGATCCATTGAGATCGTTGCTATCTATTTTGATGAGTTCAAAACGGTCGTTTCCCACTTGGCGATCAAGCGGCGTCGCTCGCTGGACGTGCCGTATTTGCGCAAATCGTAGTCGATGAGTTTCGCACCTTTGAGCTTGGGCGCGCCCTCAGGCACGGGCGTGCCTTTGTTGGATGGAAACTGGTACGAGCCCGATGTCGCGGCGACCTTTTGGCCAGCGGGCGACAGCGCCCACTCGACAAACTTCTTGGCGTCTTCTAAGTGCGGCGCACCTTTGATGATGCTGATGGCGCCCACGCTGTAGCCCGTGCCCTCGCAAGGGGTGACCGACTTCACCGGAAACTTAGCCTCGGCTTCTTGGGCTGCGTTGTGCAAAAAACTCACCGACAAAGCAGCTTCGCCTTTGGCGACAGCCTTGATGGGGCCAAGCCCTTGGCGAGAGTAGGCGCTCACATTGGGGTGCATGGCACGCATGAACGCGAACGCAGCGTCTTCGCCCATGATCTGAACAAAGGTTGCAATTGCCACGTAGCTTGTGCCGCTCGACTGCGCGTTGGCGATTTGCACCTCGCCTTTGTACTCAGGCTTGGCCAGGTCTTTCCAGCATTTGGGTGCGGAGAGCTTCTTTTTGGCCAAAATTTCGGTGTTGTAGGCGATGCCCAGCACTTCTGAGTAAAGGCCATTCGTCGCATAACCCGACGCACTCGCGGCAGTTTGCGCCCACGGGTGCAAGGCGCTGAGCTGCGGGGATCGGTATTCTTGCAAGAGCCCGAGCTCAGCCGCTTGAAAGTGCGGGTCGGCGGTTCCGCCAAACCAGACATCGAGCTTGGGGCGCTCTTTTTCGGCAACGATTTGTGCAAACGACTCACCCGTGGGCTTGTTGATCACGTTGACCTTCACGCCTTGGGTTCGCTCATAAATCGAGGCGGCGTTGCGGCACCACTGGGGGTTCATGCTGCAAACCACGTTCAGGGATTGCGCCCAAGCCTGTGCGCTGCTGCCCAAGACACCGATGGCCAGCGCGAGTTTGAGTCGGTTCATGGTTTTCTTTTCAACGCGGCAAGGAGTTGACGTCTTTTTCCCATTTGGCGATCAGGCGTCGGCGCTCAGCAGATGCGCCGTACTTGGCATAGTCGTAATTGATGAGCTTGATCTTCTTGAAGTCTGGCATGCGCGCATCGAGGGTTGACTGGGTGTTGCTGGGCAACTGAAATTGTTTGGCCGCCAAGCCAAACTGCTGCGCACCGGGGGTGAGCGCCCACTCGTAAAACTGTTTGGCCGCTTCGCCGTTGGGTGAGCCCTTAACCAAGCTCATGGAGCCGATCTCTGCACCCGTGCCTTCGCTCGGGGCGACAGCGACCACCGGGAATTTGTTAATCGCTTCGTTGGTCACGTCATGAATGAAGCTGATCGACACGGTGGTCTCGCCGCGCGCCGCGGCCTTGACTGGGCCTGTGCCAGAGCGGGTGTAGGTGCTCACATTCTTGTGCAGCGCCTTCATGTAGTCAAAGGCTTTGTCTTCGCCCATGATTTGAACCAAGGTTGCGATCATGGTGTAAGCCGTGCCGCTGGATGCGGGGTTGGCGACTTGCACTTCGTTTTTGAACTCTGGCTTGAGCAAGTCAGCCCAGCTTGCTGGAGGCGCAATTTTCTTCTTGGCCAACAACTCGGTGTTGTACCCAAAACCAAGCGGCCCCAAATAAATGCCGACGGTCTTGAACCCGGAGTCGCTGGCTTGTTTTTGCGCCCAAGGGTAGAGCTGTTTGACCGAAGCTGACTTGTAAACCATGGTCAGGCCCTGTTCGGCTGCCTGGAGGTGCGGGTCGCCCGTGCCGCCAAACCAAATGTCGGTTTTGGGGTTGGCGCGCTCGGCGTTGAGCTGGGCCAACGCTTCGCCCGAGCCCTTTTGAACGATGTTGACCTTGATACCCGATGACTTGGCGTAAACCGTTCGAATCATGTCGCACCAATCGGCCTGTACCGAGCAAATGATGTTGACCGATTGGGCCTGTGCATGGCTCGCGCCAAACGCGGCGACAACCGCTACGACAGAAAACAACAGTTTGAATTTCGGGGCGCTCATGTCAACTCCAAGGTAATCAGGTTACGAAAAAAAAATTCAGAATCGAATGAGTTTACCGAGCCAAAATACCCAACTTAAGAGGGAAAACCAGCGGATTTGTGCAGCAAAATGTTCTGGTTACAGCGGCTTGGTTCGTACCTTGAGTTCGGATTTATCGACATTTTCATGAAACTTTGTTACATTGCGGTCATGAGCACCACAAACTTCGATCTCATCGTTTTCGGCGGCACAGGCGACTTGGCTTGGCGAAAAATCATGCCGGCCTTGTTTCAGGCGCATCGACATGGCACTTTAGCCCCCGGGCGCATCCTGGGTGTCGCCCGCGACAGCATGAGTGACGAGGCCTACCGCAAACTCATGTCTGATCGGTTGGCGCAAGTTGAGGGCGACAAGCGTCCCAGCGAAGAGGAATACACCAGTTTCGCGCAGCGCCTTCACTATTTGCGCATGGATTTGTCTCAGCCCACTGCCTATGCCGAGCTGGGTGCATGGCTGGCCAGCGGCGACGCGCAAACCGTGGTCATGTACTTGGCCACAGCCCCGTCGCTTTTTGGCACCGTGGCCGAGCAGTTGCGTTTGGCTGGACTCAATACCGATCGCACCCGAATCGTGCTGGAGAAGCCACTGGGTCATGATTTGGCCTCTAACCGCGCCATCAATGCCACGGTGCGGGCGGCGTTCGCCGAGAATCAGATTTTCCGCATCGACCACTACCTGGGTAAGCCGTCGGTTCAAAATTTGCTGGCATTGCGGTTCGGCAACACCTTGTTTGAGCCCCTTTGGAGGCGCGAATGGATCGCAAACATCCAAATCACCATCTCAGAGCAACTCGGTGTTGAGACCCGGGGCGGCTTTTACGAAGGCACCGGCGCGCTGCGTGACATGGTGCAAAACCATGCTTTGCAGCTGCTTTGCGCCGTGGCGATGGAGCCACCCATTCGGGCTGAGGGTGATGCGATCCGCGACGAAAAGCTCAAGGTGTTGCGCTCACTCGTGCGCTGGGACGACACCCGCTTGAGCCAACACGTTGTTCGGGGCCAATATTCGGGCAATGCCTCAACTGGGGCAAAAGCCTACCGCGATGAGCCCGGTGTGAACCCCGAATCAACGACCGAGACCTTTGTTGCGGTGCGCGCTGAGATTGCCAACTGGCGTTGGGCGGGCGTTCCGTTTTATTTGCGTACAGGCAAACGCATGGCCGAGCGAGATGCACGCATCGTGGTCAACTTCAGGCAAACACCGCATGCAATTTTCAACACGCCCGTGGGAAGCGCCAACCAATTGGTGATTCACTTGCAGCCCAAAGACGGGATGGAGTTGCACCTGTGGGCTCAAAGCGCTGACTCGCGCCACCAAAGCCTCGCCCCGGTGCAGCTTGATCTGGACTTTGACAAGCGCTTTGGCTCCAAACGGGTGGGAGCGTACGAACGCTTGTTGCTCGACGTGATCGACGGTCGCTTGAACCTATTCGTTCGCAGCGACGAGCAAGAAGCCGCGTGGGAATGGGTGGAGCCGATTCACTGCCACTGGGCGGCGAGCGCCGAAGCTCCAAGGCCCTACGCGTCGGGCAGCTGGGGGCCTGGTGCGGCCAGTGCAATGATCGCGCGCGATGGATTTTCTTGGGCTGAAGAGGCTTAAGCGTCAATCGACCTGAATACAAATCGACTTCAGCACTTCGACCACTGACTCGCAAAGGTACGCCATGAGTAACATGCTTGACCGAATCAAAGCCTCGATCCCCTCATTGGCACCGGCCGAGCAACGCGTGGGGCGTCTCGTGCTGACGGACCCGCGCAGTTTTGCCAATTTGCCGGTGACTGAGCTCGCGGCGCGCGCCTTTGTGAGCAAGCCGACCGTGGTGCGGTTTTGTCGAAGCGTCGGCTACGACGGCTTGAGCGACTTCAAGCTCAAGCTCGCAGGCAGCGTCAGCGAGGGCGTGCCCTTCATTCACCGCAGCGTCGATGTGGACGACAAAGTCAGCGACGTGCTGGTCAAAGTCATAGATAACACCGTCAGCGCGTTTTTGAAGTATCGAAACGATGCCAGCGCCTTTGCGGTTGACCGCGCGGTTCAGGCGCTGTTGTCGGCCAAGCACGTTGAATTTTTTGGCGTGGGCAACTCGGGCATCGTCGCGCAAGATGCGCAGCACAAGTTCTTCAGGCTCGGCATCAACACCGTTGCTTACAGCGACGGCCACATGCAAGTCATGAGTGCCAGCATGATGAAAGAGGGCGATGTTGTCGTCATCGTCAGCAACTCTGGCCGAACCCGCGACCTCATGGACGCAGCCGACATTGCCAGGCGAAATGGCGCGACCGTCATCGTCATCACCGCGACCGGCTCGCCGCTGGCAGGCGCAGGACACATTCACTTGGCGGCTGACCACCCCGAAGGCTACGACCGCTACAGCCCCATGGTCTCGCGATTGCTGCACCTGCTCATCATCGACGTGCTCGCCACAGCAGTCGCGCTGCGTCTAGGCCCAGACAAGATTGCGCCCGCGCTCAAAGAAATGAAGTCGAATTTGCGCAGTAAGCGCTACGCTTGATTCTGAAGTTAATAGAAAATAATAGCAGCAAACCCAATGAATCCGGTGACCAAGTGCCAATTTGGCACTAAAAAATCAGATTCGACCCTCTTCGACCGCGTGGCACGAAATTTGGATGCCTTGGAAGTGGTTGAGGTTGGGGCGTTCTGACTTGCAGCGGTCGTTGGCGTTTGGGCAGCGGGGATGAAAGGCGCAGCCGGTGGGCGGGTTCAGTGGATTGGGCACTTCCCCTTGCACAGGGGTGCGCGAGCGACCGGTTGCATGCATTTGCGGAATTGCGTCCAGCAGCATGCGGGTGTAGGGGTGGCGGGGCTTGTCAAACAACACGTGTTTGTCGGCCAACTCCACCAATCGACCCAAATACATCACGCCCACTTGATCGCTGACGTGGCGGACGACGGCTAGGTTGTGGCTGATGAACAAGTAGGTCAGCCCCAAGCTGCGCTGCAAGTCCTTCATGATGTTGAGGACCTGGGCTTGGACTGACACATCCAGCGCGCTGGTGGGTTCGTCGCACACCAAAAACTCGGGGTTGGTTGCCAATGCACGCGCGATCGAAATGCGCTGGCGCTGACCACCCGAGAACTGGTGCGGGTACTTGACCATGTCGAGTGGACTCAAGCCGACCGACTTGAGTAGCTCGCCGACGCGATCCTTGAGCGCCTCAGTGCCGGGCTCAAAGAGACCATGCTCGGTGAGCGGCTCGCCCACGATGTTTTCAACGATCCAACGCGGGTTCAAGCTCGCGTACGGGTCTTGGAAAATCATCTGAATGCGCGAGCGCAGCTTGTTGCCGTCAGGGGTTTTGAAGGTGGCGTGTGCATCGATGCCGTCAAACTGGAAGCCACCGCGTGTGGGTGAATACAGGCCGACCATGAGTTTGGCCACGGTGCTTTTGCCGCAGCCAGATTCGCCAACCAAGGCCAAGGTTTTGCCTTTGGGGATGCTGAAGCTCACGCCGTCAACGGCTTTGAGGAAGGTTTTCGGTTTGCGCTCAACGACTCGGTTGAGCCAGGGCGCAGAAACATCGAATGTTTTGGCCAGATCGCTGACGCTGACCAAGATTTTTGGGGTGGTGGTGGTGTTCATGCAGCCGCCTGTGCCGTTGCCGAGGTGTCGTGCAGCCAACAAGCGGCTTGGGTGATGCCGGCCGAGAGCAAATTGGGGCGATCAATCGTGCAGCGATCCATGATTTTGGTGCAACGCGGGTTGAAGGCGCAGCCTGTGGGAATGGCGTTCAAACGCGGCATTGCGCCGTCGATTTGGTTCAAGCGTTCGACCTCGACATGGATGTCGGGGATGGCAGCCATGAGGCCAGAGGTGTACGGATGCGCGGGGTGGTTGATGACCTCGTGCACGGGGCCGATTTCGGCCACGCGCCCGGCGTAGAGTACGGCGACGCGGTCACAGGTCTCTGCGATGACGCCCATGTCGTGGGTGATCAGCATCACCGCAGCCCCACGTTCCTTGCAGATGTTTTTGAGCAGGGCGATGATTTGGGCTTGGATGGACACGTCCAGCGCGGTGGTGGGCTCGTCCGCGATGATGAGTTTGGGCTCAGCCGCTAGAGCCAGTGCAATCACCACGCGCTGGCGCATGCCGCCCGAAAATTGATGCGGAAAGTGGTGAATTCGCTCAGCCGCTGCTGGAATGCCAGTGTCTTGCAGCAAACGAATCGCTCGTGCGAGGGCCTCGCTGTCGCTGACAGGCAAATGGGCTTTGATTGTCTCCGTCAGTTGTCGCCCCACCGAATACAGCGGGTTGAGCGAGGTGAGGGGATCTTGAAAAATCGCACCAATTTTTCGGCCGCGAATGCTGCGCATTTGGTCGTGGTTGAGCTGGTCAATGCGCTGACCTTCGAGCACAATTTGGCCGCCGGCGATGCGCCCGGGTGGCTCCAGCAGGCCAATGATCGCGGCGCCCGTGAGGGACTTACCCGCACCTGACTCGCCGACCACGCCCAAAATCTCGCCAGGGGCGATGGCAAAAGAGATGTCGTCAATGGCGCGCAACGTGCCGCGGCGCGACGGGAATTCGACGATCAGGTTGTTGACTTCTAGCAAGCTCATGTGTGAATCCAATGGCCTTAAGTTCAGCGCAAGCGCGGGTTGAGGGCGTCGCGCAGCCAATCGCCGAGCAAGTTGACACTCAAGGCAATGATGACCAACACCAAGCCCGGAAACACGGTGATCCACCACTCGCCGCTGAATAAATAGTCGTTGCCAATGCGAATCAACGTACCCAATGACGGCGACGTGGGCGGCACGCCCACACCCAAAAATGACAGCGTTGCTTCAGTGATGATGGCGGTTGCGACTTGAATCGTTGCCAAAACCAACACTGGACCCAGCACATTGGGCAGCACGTGGCGCAGCATGATGCGGGAGTTGGCCACGCCAGTCACGCGTGCGGCTTGAACATACTCCTTGTTGCGCTCAACCATGGTGGAGCCACGCACCGTGCGCGCGTATTGCACCCAACCCGTGAGCGTGATGGACATGATCAGCACGCCAAAAGCGACCGATTCGCCGGCATTGGGGAACAACGCCCTGCCCACGCCCGCAATCAAAAGTGCAACCAAAATCGATGGAAATGACAGCATCACGTCACACAAACGCATGAGCAAGGTGTCAACCCAGCCGCCAATGTAGCCAGCCAGCAGGCCAAAACTCACACCAATGATGACCGATAAGATGACCGACACAACGCCCACGACCAGCGATACCCGCGAGCCGTGCATCAACGCCGACAAAATGTCGCGCCCCTGGTCGTCAGTGCCCAGCAGGTAAACACGAGAGCCGCCGCCCATGTCGGCTGGGAGTGGATGCGAGGTAAACGACGGCGCAAGGCGGGCGTGATCCAGCAACAAGGTGGTGAGATCAAACGGGTTGTGCGGCGCAACCCAAGCCGCAAACGCCGCGCTAAACAAACAAATGAACAACACGACGCTTGCCGTGACGGCAATTGGCGAGGTTTTGAAGCTGTGGCCGACATCGCTGTCGAGCCATCGGGTGAGGATGCCCATGAGGTGTTTTTCTGAGTAAATGTGGGGTTGAAGGGTTGTTTGGCTATCTGTGTGGCTATCTGTGTGGCTATTCAAAATTCATAGCAACAAACCCAATGAATACGGTGACCAAGGGCGAAAATATCTAGGAATCGACTCGAAAACATGATTGTTGACCCAATTTCAGGCGGCGGGTGCCAACGGCAGGCCGCGCTCGATGATCGAGGCGAACCAGGCGCTGCCAAGCGGCAGCACCGCGTCATTGAAGTCGTAGCTTGGGTTGTGCAAACTGCGCATGCCTTTGCCGGTGTCAGGATCGCCTTGGCCGATTCGCAAATACGCGCCTGGCTTGCGTTGCAAAAAGAAGGAGAAATCTTCTGAGCCCATGCTGGGCTCCATGTCGCGCACGACGTTGGCTTCGCCGACGATGCTGGCTGCGACATCGGCCGCAAACATGGACTCAATGGGCGTATTGATCGTCGCGGGGTAAAGGCGCTCGTAGGTCACGACTGCTTTGGCACCAAAGCCTTGCGCCACCGACTCGCACAGGGCAACCAGCCGCTGCTCGATCAGATCTTGCACCGACGCTTTGAATGTGCGCACGGTTCCGACCAGCTTGGCGCTCGTCGGGATCACGCTCATCGCATCCACATTGCCGGCTTGCATGGCGCACAGGCTGATGACGGCACAATCTGCCGCTTTGACGTTGCGCGACACGATGCTTTGCACGGCGGTGATGATGTGCGCCGCCACCAAGACCGGGTCAACCACCATGTACGGGTGTGCCCCGTGTCCGCCGCGCCCTTCGATGTCGATGGTGATTCGGTCAGCGGCGGCCATCATCGGGCCAGGATTCACGCCAAATGTGCCGGGTGGCATGTTGGGCCAGTTGTGCATGGCAAACACGGACTGCACCGGAAACCGCTCAAACAAACCGTCGTTGATCATTTCGCGCGCACCAGCGTAGCCTTCTTCACCAGGTTGAAATATCAACACAGCCGTGCCGTCAAATTGGCGCGTCGCGGCTAGGTATTGAGCCGCGCCGATCAGCATGGTGGTGTGGCCGTCGTGGCCGCACGCGTGCATGCGGTTTGGCGACTTGGATGCCCACTCAAAGCCATTGTGCTCAGCCATGGGCAGTGCGTCCATGTCGGCTCGCAAGCCAATCATGCGTTCTGGGTGCGGGCCTTTGCCGCGAATCAGGGCGACCACGCCTGTGCGGCCAATACCCGTGTGGATCTCGTCTACGCCGAAGGCTTTGAGCATATCGACGACCCGAGCAGCGGTGAAGTGCTCCTGAAAACCCAACTCGGGGTTGGCATGCAGCTCCCGGCGAAAAGCGGTCAAGCTGGGGTGTGCTTGTCGAATCGCGGCGAATGCACCGCCTGAAGCCGCATATTTGACTTGCGGCGCAGCGGTGCTGTCTGAAACGGTAGACATGGCGGTTGCTCTCGTCGCGTCTTCAATGTCCGCCCGATGATTTCTCAACGCGCAAGCGGGGATCAACCGCAAAGTACAGCAAATCAACGCTCAAATTGACAGTCACGAAAATCAGGGCAATCAAACACAAGTAGGCGGCCATCACTGGAATGTCGGCAAACGAGACGGCTTGAATGAACAACGAACCCATGCCGGGCCACTGGAACACGGTCTCGGTGATGATGGCAAACGCGATCAGCGCACCCAATTGCAGCCCGGTGATGGTGATCACGGGAACCAAGGTGTTTTTAAGCGCATGCCCAAAATGAATCGACTTATTTGAAAGGCCGCGAGCGCGCGCAAATTTGATGTAGTCGGTGCGCAGCACCTCCAGCATCTCGGCGCGAACCAAGCGCATGATCAGCGTGAGCTGAAAAACCGCTAGCGTGACTGCCGGCAAAACAATGTGATGCCAGCCCTTGGCAGTGAGCAAACCCGTGCTCCACCAGCCCAGTTGAACCACGTCACCGCGCCCAAAGCTTGGGAACCATTGCAACCAAACGGCAAAAACCAGGATCAGCATGATGCCGATCAAAAAAGTGGGCAATGAGACCCCCAGCAGCGATACCGTCATAAAGAACTGACTCAAAAAGCTTCCGCGACGCAAAGCCGCGTAAACACCCATCGGGATGCCGATCACGAGTGCGATGAACGCGGCAGCCAGTGCCAACTCGAAGGTCGCTGGGAATCGCTCGCCAATGAGACGCGACACCTTGGCTCCTTGACGCAAGCTAAGGCCAAATTCGCCCTGCGCTGCGTTCGCCAAAAAATGCCCGAATTGCACCAAAAACGGTCGATCAAGCCCTAAGTCTGCTCGCAATTGGCGCACTTGGTCGGGTGTTGCGTCTTGGCCCAGCATGAATAACACCGGATCGCCGACGTATTGAAACAGCAAAAACGAGATGAACGCCACCGCGACCATCACGATCACGGCTTGTATCAATCGACGCAAAATGAAAGCGAGCATGGGGGCCTAACAAAAACGTGGGTACAACCCGCTAACAAGTGACTTCTCGAACTCGAAAAACTGTGCCGTGACACGCTCGGCAAGCTTCTCGCCATGGCGACTCGTTTCGTCGCCATGGCGCGAAGCTGACAAATCAGCGTGCAATCAGTTGACTTTAACCAGACGCCAATCGATGCGGTTATCGGCGCGGTGAACCACATCGATGTTTTTCTTCATCGCCCATGGCACGATTTGGTTGTGCAGCGGGATGTAGGCCACATCGTCATTGGACAATTGCAAGGCGCGCTCGATCAAGCCGCCGCGCGTTTTTTGGTCGGTTTCTTTTTTGATGCGTTCAATTAAGCCATCCATTTGCGGGTTGCTGTAGCGGCCCACGTTGTAGTTACCGTCGCCACCAACACCAACCGTGCGATGTAAAGATTGCAAGCTGTAGAGCGCGTCAAATGTCGGAACGCCCCAGCCCAGCATGTAAATGCTCGCCTCGTTGCGCTGAATCATCGGGAAGTATGTGACCAACGGCAAAGTGCGCAACTTGGCCGTGACGCCAACTTTGGCCCACATGGCGGTGACGGCCTGGCAAATTTGCTCGTCATTGATGTAGCGGTTGTTGGGGCATGCGAAATCAACCGTGAACCCCTTCGGGTAGCCCGCGTCTGCGAGCAACTTACGTGCCGCAGGCGCATCAAAAGCGTGGCGTTTGTCGACTGCTTTGGTCCAGCCAAACACCTGTGGTGCAACCATCGCGCCGGTGCTCTGGCTCAAGCCGCGCATCGTTGTTTTGTGAATTGCATCAATGTCGATGGCCTGAAACAAGGCTTTGCGAACCCGTTGGTCTTTGAGCGGGTTTGCGCCCTTGACGTCGCTGCCAGGCAACTCAGTGCGAAACTGATCCATGCCGAAGAAAATCGTGCGGTTCTCAGCGCCGTCAAGAATTTTCAAGGCCGCATTGGTGCGCATCGTACCCATGCCTTGAGGGCTGGGGTCAAGTACCAAGTCAACCGCGCCAGACAACAGGGCCGCGACTCGGGTCGATTCGGAGCGCACGGGTGTGTAGACAATCTCGGTGACGTTGGTGCCTTTGCCCCAAGTGCTCTCGCCCCACCACGACAGATTTTTTGCCAGCACGATTTTTTGATCAGGCTGCCATTCTTTGAGGGTGAAAGGCCCAGTGCCCATGGCGTTGCGGTGGGCAAAGCTCTCGTCTTTGGTTTTGATGTCCTTGGGCTCAGTTGACTTGTTTTTCTCGGCCCATGCCTTGCTCATCATGCGCAACTCGGTGAGTTGATTGAGCAAAACCGGGTTGGGATCTTTGAGGATGATGTCCAGGGTATCGGCGTCAACTTTGACCACGCGATCGATGCCGGAGGTGTAGACCGAGTAGTTCGAGGTCTTGGTCATGGCGCGTTGCAATGAAAACACGGCATCTTCAACCGTGAAGTCTGAGCCATCATGAAACTTCACACCTTTGCGCAGTGTCACGCGCAAGTTGGTGGGGCTGGTGAGTTTCCAGGCGGTTGCCAGCTGGGCTTCAAGCTTGAAGGTTTTGCTGTTGTAGTACACGAGCGACTCGTAAACGGCTGCATGGACGCCGTTGGCCAAGGCATTGTTTTGCGAATGAATGTCCCACGTCGGAATGTCAGACGCGCTGGTCCACTTGAAAGTTTTGGCTTGGGCTGTTGTGGCGGCAGTGGTCGCGGCAAGAGCAATTGCGGCCCAAATAACGGAGTGTTTCATCGGAAGGTATCCAAATTTAAGACAGCCGCCGATGATGCCTGAATTCAGTTGAACGGGTGCAGGGGATTAACCCCCAACGGAATCGGATTTCGACCCAATATCGGCATTACTTTGTGTCGAGTTGACCGTTCACCCCGTGCGCAGACGAAAAAAAGCCACCCGAAGGTGGCTTTTGGTTCGACGAGGCGGCTGTCGCCAGCCGCACACCATCAGAAGCTGTGGCGAACGCCAAACTCCATACCGTTCGAGCTGCCGCCGGCGGTAGAGCCAGTAGCTGCCAAACCGTTATTCGATACTGAGCGAGTTGCCAAGCCTTTGTTCGACACTTTTGCGTAGGTGCTGTACAGCTGGGTACGCTTCGACAGATCGTAGCCGTAGCCGATTGCGAATTTGTTCCAGTCGTTGTTGCTGTTGGCAACGTCGTAACGGCTGAATGCAACACGCAACTGACCTGCGCCGACTGGAGCCGTGGCGCCGATTTCGGTGAAGCTGGTCTTGTTGACACTGTCTTTTTCTGAACCGAAGACAAACGAAGGAGCAACGACGCCGAGGTTGTACGACACGCCCAAGTTTTGGGTGGTCACGTCAGCACCGCTCGTGGCGCCCTTGACTTTACCGTTAGCAAACGCAGCGCTCAACGGGCCAGCGTTGTAACCCACGCGGAAGCCGAGGTAGTTGCCTTGCTTGCTGTTCGCAGCGTTTGAAGCTTGCTCGCCAAATGCGACCATGACTTGAGCGGTGACACCACCGAGGCCGCCAGGAGCGAAGTAGCTGATGCTGTTGTTCGAGCGAACTGCTGTGGTGTTGGCGGCGAAGCCACCCATGCCTGGAGACATGGCAGAACCGACACCGTTTGTGCCGAACGGATCGTACACGGTGGTGTTCCAGAAGGTTGGCGTGTAGTCACGACCAATGCGAACTTCACCGAAACCGCCCATGAGCGACACGGTTGAGCGGCGCTGGAAATTCAGGCCAGCTGCATTGCCGTCATCATTGCTGAGTTGGCCTTCCAAATGGAAAGCGGCTTTCAAGCCGCCGCCGAGGTCCTCAACGCCGCGCATGCCGAAACGGCTGCTATTCAAACCGCTGTTGGTGATGCCGGTGCGTGAAGCGCCATTGCCTGAGACGCGTGCATATGCAGCGTCAACGATACCGAACAAAGTCACGGACGACTGTGCGAAAGCCGCGCCAGTGGTGGCGAGAACAGCCAATGCAACGAGTGATTTTTTCATCTCAAGAATCTCCAAGGTTAAACAAGGGGCGCCGGTGGGATGGGACGCAATGCGCTCACATCGCCGTGTCCCCCGGGCAACCTCCAATCAGGAAGTTGCACGTATTGCACCAGACTTACGGCTTGTGCGCAAAGGCTAAGCCCCCAAACCCACTCAAAACCGAGGGTTTCGTTGTCAGGGTGCAACATATGGAGATCGTTGTGCCGACTTCTGACGTTTGTATCAGTAAGCGGTCTTTGGGGATTTGCCAGACAATTGGGAGTCTTTCATCGTCATTTGTGTGGATTTGCATGCTTTTTCGTAACAAAACACGGCTTGACGGCTGGATCGGTGTCGCAGACTCGGCTCTGAGGACGCTCGCAGCGCCCGCAAATGCGGCGCGAGTCTTGCCGCGCGCAATGTCTGCGATTGGATCGAGTCCATTGTCGCCTTTGATGAGCGATGCCGAGCTGCGCCACTCCGCTGGCTTGATGCGGGTAAACCACGTTGGTGAGGTGTGCGCTCAGGCTTTGTACAACGCGCAGTCTCTGTTTGCTCGCTCAGAGCGAGTCAAGATCGAGTTGGCGCAGGCGGCGGCTGAAGAAATGGATCACTTGGCGTGGACGCAGACACGACTGAGTCAGCTCCATGCCAGCCCATCGCTGCTCAACCCGGTTTGGTATGCGACCTCTTTCGCCATCGGCGCGGCGGCGGCTGCGATCAGCGACCGAGTCAGCCTGGGGTTTGTTGCCGAGACTGAGGCGCAGGTTGAGGCGCATTTGGCCTCTCATGGTGACGAAGCGAACCAAGGTGGCCTACCCAACAACGACCATGCATCGCGCGCGATCGTCGCGGCGATGCAAGCAGATGAAGCGCGTCACGGAGAACAAGCTCGCCAACTTGGCGCGACGGCGTTGCCCGCAGCGGTCAAACAAGCCATGCGTCTATCGGCCAAAGTCATGACGACATTGGCGTACCGAATCTGAATTCAGGCCTCGATCAGCTCGAAACTGGTCGTGATCGCTGCTGTGTGCGCCAACATCGCGCTGGCTGAGCAGTATTTTTCGTGACTCAGCGCCACGGCGCGTTCGACAGCGGTGTTTGGAATATCGCTGCCTGTCACGACGAAATGCATGTGAATGGCGGTGAACACTTTGGGGTCAACACTCGCGCGCTCAGCGCTCAGTTTGACCTCGCAGCCACTCACCTTGTGCCGGCCGCGCTTGAGAATGAGCACAACGTCGTAAGCGGTGCAGCCACCGGTTCCAGCGAGCACCATCTCCATCGGGCGGGCGGCCATGTTGTTGCCGCCGTGCTCAGGCTTGTCCGGGTTGGGTGCGCCGTCCATTACAAGCGTGTGGCCGCTGCCGGTCAGCGCTGAAAACCCCATGCTTGAGCCTCGACCGCTGGCCCTTGTCCAGGTGACTGTGCATTCCATTGTTGAGCCTTGCGCCTAGGTTGGTGTTGGTTGATGGGCGGCAATTATCATGCGCGCTGATTTCTCAGTTGTTTTTTTGATTGCACGCGATGACGACCAAGCCTTTTGCTGACTATTTGCAGCGCATTTTGACTGCTCGGGTCTATGACGTGGCCAAGGTCACGCCCTTGGACCCCGCGCCGTTGTTGTCCAAGCGCTTGGGCAACACGGTGTTGCTTAAGCGCGAAGACTTGCAGCCCGTGTTCAGCTTCAAGTTGCGCGGTGCGTACAACAAAATGGCCAAGCTATCCGCGGACCAATTGGCGCGTGGCGTGATATGTGCGTCAGCCGGCAACCACGCGCAAGGCGTGGCGTTGGGTGCCCAGCGGTTGGGTACTAGCGCCGTCATTGTCATGCCCGTGACGACACCGCAGCTCAAAATTGATGCGGTGCGAGCGTTGAAGGGTGAGGTGGTGTTGCATGGCGACAGCTACACCGACGCGTATGACCATGCGCGGCTGTTGGCTGGCGAGCAGGGCCGGGAGTTCGTGCACCCGTTTGATGATCCCGACGTCATCGCTGGACAAGGCACCGTTGCGATGGAGGTTTTGCAACAAATCCAAGTCCATGGCCGTGAAGCGCGAACCCTAGGGAACGACGCGGCGCGGTCGGCTGATCGATTGGATGCCGTGTTCGTTGCGATTGGCGGCGGCGGACTGATCAGCGGTGTTGCGGCCTATATCAAGTTGGTTCGACCTGAGATCAAGGTCATTGGCGTGCAGATGACCGACTCGGACGCGATGCGCCAATCGGTCGAAGCGGGTCAGCGCGTCACTTTGCCGACGGTTGGGCTATTCGCTGACGGAACGGCCGTCAGGTTGGTTGGCGAGGAGACCTTTCGAATTGCGCGGGCCTTGGTCGATGAGTTCATCACGGTCGACACCGACGCTGTTTGCGCGGCTGTGAAAGATGTGTTCAACGAAACGCGCACCGTGCTGGAGCCATCGGGTGCGATGGCGGTTGCTGCAATCAAGCAATACTCATCAAAGCACCAAACCAAAAACGAGACGTACGTGGGTATTCTGTGCGGTGCCAACATGAATTTTGATCGCCTGCGCTTTGTCGCCGAGCGTGCCGAAGTGGGTGAGGATCGGGAGGCGTTGCTGGCGGTGACGATACCGGAGCAGCGCGGGAGTTTTCGGCGGTTTTGCGAAACGGTTGGGCAGTTGCCTGGCGGTTTGCGCAACGTCACCGAGTTCAACTACCGGGTGAGCGATGCCAAAGCAGCGCACGTTTTTGTTGGCCTCAGCACAAATGAGCCGGGCGAGAGCGCAAGCCTGGCTCAACTGTTTACGGCTCAGGGGTTTGACGCAATGGATCTCACCCACGACGAGTTGGCCAAAGAGCATTTGCGACATTTGGTCGGCGGGCGCAGCAGCTTGGCGGTTGATGAGCGCGTGCTGCGCTTTGAGTTTCCTGAGCGCCCCGGCGCGTTGATGCGTTTTTTGGAGGCCATGCAGCCGAGTTGGAACATCAGCCTGTTTCACTATCGAAACCAAGGCGCAGACTACGGGCGGATTTTGGTTGGATTGCAGGTGCCGCCAAGCGACGACGAGCATTTCGCGGCATTTTTGAACACATTGGGCTATCCGTTTGTGGATGAGTCCAACAACCCAGCTTACAAACTTTTTTTGCGTTGATTCATGACTTTCACAATTGCCAAGATTTCAGACCCCGAGTTGCAAGCCAAGCTGCAGCACAAGATTGACTTCAAAACCAAGCCAACAGGGGCTTTGGGCCGATTAGAGGGTTTGGCGCTGCAAATCGGCTTGATTCAACGCTCGATTTCGCCGGCGCTGACTGAGCCCCAAATCGTTGTTTTTGCCGCTGATCACGGCCTTGCTGCTGAAGGGGTATCCGCTTATCCGAGCTCAGTCACCGTGCAAATGGTGGCCAATATGCGAGCCGGCGGCGCGGCGGTGAATGCGTTTGCGCGGCAAATGGGTTTTGCGATGACTTTGGTCAATGCGGGTGTGGCGTCTGACTTGATCGACGTGCCGCCAGATCCCCGCGTGTCGTGGTTGGATGCGTCCGTCGGCAAAGGCACGCGCAACGCGGCGGTCGAGGCCGCAATGGGTGTGGTCGAGGCACAAACTGCCATGAAACGTGGCGCCGAGCTGGTTTCTCGGTTGCCGGGCAACGTGATCGTTTTCGGCGAGATGGGAATCGGCAACACCTCAGCTGCGGCCATGCTGTTGGTGAGGCTTGGTGGCGTGGATTTGTCGCAAGCGGTCGGTCGAGGCACTGGTTTGAGCGATGCACAACTGAGTCACAAACAAGCGGTGCTCGCCGGATGCTTGGCGTTGCATGCTGATGCAATTGACCCGATACCCGCCTTGGCCGCTTTGGGTGGTTTTGAGATCGCGATGATGGTGGGCGCGATGCTGCAGGCGGCGTCAGAGCGTCGTGTCGTGGTTGTTGATGGCTTCATCGCGGGTGCGACCTTGCTAGTGGCAAGTGGAATCAACGCGAACGTGGTGGATTACTGCGTGTTCTCGCATGAAAGCGCTGAGCGCGGTACGAAGGCCATGCTACAGGTTTTGGGTGCCAAGCCCTTGATGGACCTGGGGTTGCGGCTCGGTGAGGGTACTGGTGCGTTGCTGGCTTACCCGTTGTTGCAAGCGGCGTGCGGCTTCATGGCTGAAATGGCGACTTTTGAGTCAGCTGAAGTGTCGCAAGCGATCTGAGGGGCGCGAACGTGCACCAAATTCGGCTCTTTTTGCTCGCGGTGCAGTTCTTCACCCGAATCCCGGTGACGGGCCGTCTTGCCGATTGGGTTGGATTCGATTCGCAAATGTTGCGCGACAGCGCGGCCTACTTTCCGCTCGTGGGTGCGTTAGTTGGTGTTTGCGCCGGCGCAGTTTTTTGGGCGGCTGCCGGTTTATTTGGCCCAGGGCCGATTGCTTTGATCTTGGCTAGCGCGCTCAGCTTGGTTGCTAGTTTGCTGCTGACCGGCGCGTTTCACGAAGACGGTTTGGCCGACGTCGCTGACGGTTTGGGCGGCTTTGTCAGCCCAGAAAAAGCCTTGGAGATCATGAAAGACTCGCGCGTTGGAACCTACGGCGCTGTGGCGATTTGTGTCGCGGTGTTGGTCAAGGTGCTGGCGGTCGCTCAGCTGGCCAACTGGGGCGTGGTGAACGCCGCGATCGTGATCGCTTGCGCGCACGTGGTTTCGCGAAACGCAGCGTTATGGTTGATCGCGGCGCTCAGCCATGTCGGTGATGCTGGCGCGAGCAAGAGCAAGCCACTAGCCGACAAAATCGCGTTCAAAGCGCTTTTTTTGGCAAATTTGACGGCTTTTTGTGCCTTGGTCACCGTATTCATTCGCTTTGATGCTACGTTTTTTATAGTGGTTGGCGCGATCTCCGCGCTGCTGGCGTGGCGCATGGGCGCATGGTTTCAGCGGCGAATTGGCGGATTCACGGGTGACTGCTTGGGCGCAACACAGCAGGTTTGCGAGATTGGCATTTACTTGGCCGTTTGCGCCGCCTTTGCTCAACGAGGCTAGCGTGGTTGCCTCGTGTGATTTGTGGCTGCTGCGTCATCCCAAGGTTGAAGTCGCCACCGGCTTGTGCTATGGCGCGACCGACGTGCCGATGCAGGAAATACATGCGCGCCAGTGCGTTGCCGAGTGGGCCGAGACGCTACCGAACGCGATCACCTTGACCTGCTCTCCGCTATCAAGATGTGAGCGTCCGAGTCAATGGATACGGGGACCAAGGGGCGATATCGCGTTAGAAATAGATCCACGGCTCGTTGAAATGAATTTTTGCGCCTGGGAGATGCGCGCGTGGTCCGACATTGGCGAGAGCGCCGTGTCGCGGTGGACTCACGACTTCATTGACCATCAGCCGGGTGGCGGCGAGTCGGTTCGCCAACTGTTGAGTCGGGTGAGTCATGCACTGGCGGACACGTTGTCGGCGTGTCAGCAAAACCAACAACCTGTCGCCGCGTGGTTGACGCACGCGGGGGTCATTCGCGCGGTGCAAGTCATTGCGTCTGGCCAAATGATCGAAAGCGCGGCTGATTGGCCCAACGATCCAGTCGAGTTTGGTTCGACTCAGGTGGTGCGCATTTGCGCGGATCGCCTATCCGCGTTCATTTCAACCATCGACTCTGCGCCGCGAGCGACTGCGCTTGGCTGAATGTCTGGCACTTTGCAGCGACCGCTGGCCACAGCATTTGCAAGACTTCCGCCTCGACCCAGGCATCGGCTGGCGCTTGGTGGCGGTGCGCGCACGTCAACCCCAAGTGCGCCATCCACTCGTCTAAGCTGCGTTTGCCCGTGTCCGGCCAGCACACGCGGCAAAGCTCGGCGATGTCAATCCAGGGGTTGACAGGTTGGCCGATCGCAACCAATTGATGGGCGCGTGCCAACATGGTCTCGTCAAAAGCCGCGTGGAAAGCGACCAACGGGCTGGTATCAACGAAGCCGTAAAACGCGCGAAGGGCTTGTTCAACCGGTGCGCCATCGCTTTGAGCCTGCGCGCCGATGCCGTGCAGCAAGATGTTGTCGCTTGATGAGGCGACCTCGTTGCGAACCACAATCTCGAAGCTGTCCGCTGGGTCAATGCTCAAGGCCTTGTTTGCCCAGTCCACTCGCACGGCGACTGCGGCAATCGCTAGAAGCTTGTCGCTGCGCGGATCAAGCCCGCTGGTCTCCACGTCGACCACTACCCACCGTGTCTCGCTGAAACGGCCTGCGCGTTGATCGAGCCATCGCCGCAGCGGATGCGCCAACGATTCATGCAGTGAACGCAAAGGCGTCAACGTGCGTAGTCCATCGACAGGCGCTGTTGGATGCTGCGAGCGACTTTCATGCTTTCCTTGAGCATGCGGCGATCGACATCGTTGAGCGCTTCAACTGACACGCGGTTGGGTTGGTCGGAGTCAACGGCGAGCTTTGGGTGTGCACGAGTCAATGGGTTTTGCGGTGTGGTGGGCTCCGATCCAAGTTCCAACTGCACCCGCAGTCGCAGAGTTTGCAAAAATTCAAAACCCGTGACCCAAGCTTCGTACTCGTGCTGAGGCACGTTGGCCATGCGACCAAACGCCTGCAGGCGCTGCGCGGTCGCGGTGGCTTCAATGCCAAATGCGAGCGCGAAAACGCGGGCGGCAGTCACAACGAGCGCGGTTCCTTGCAGTTTGAGGTCGATGGTGGCGACCCCGTTGTGTTTGGTGGTGTCGACCGCGCCGAGCCAGTTGAGTGGCACGTCGATGCTCAAACCGTTTACAGCGAGTAAATTCAAAAACTTTCGACTGCCCTTGGCCAGTGGCGTGACGTGAGCGCGCAACTCGTCAGCCAAAGCGCTTTTCCCGCACAAAGACCTGAAATCAAAAAAGATGCTGGCGTTCAGCAAGTGTTCGGGCGTGCCAAATTGAACCCACTCCTCAAACCGAGTCTTCCATTGGTCCAAGCGCATGCAGCACTGCGGCTCAGATGCCATGATGCCGCCTTCACAAAGCGGAAAACCACAGGCATCCAAGGCCATGTTGACATCTTTAGCCATCATCATCAGTCGGCTGACATCGCCAGCACTGGCTTCGTTCGACAAAATCAACGCGTTGTCTTGATCGGTTGAGATGGTTTGCTCGCCGCGACCCTCTGACCCGAGCGCAATCCAACAAAACTCATTTGCGCTGACACCGTGCGCTTTGGCGGTCAGGGTCACAAGTTGCTGAGTGAGCACGTCGTTGAGGTGGCTGATCAAACCGGTTAGCTGGCGCGAGTGGACACCTTGGGCGAGCAAGTCTTTAGCCAAATCGCGGATATCGCTTGCGCAGTGGGCAAGTGATGGCACATCCGCTGACGCTCGAATGGCGGTGCTGATTTGCTTGATGCTCAAGCGCTGCAACGCAAACAGATCGCGCTCCGAAACAATGCCAACGACGGCGCTCGAGCGCGTCACCGGAACATGCCGAACGCCATGGCGAGACATCAAAAGTGCCGCGTCTTGAGCGGTATGCTCGTCTGTCAGTGCATGGACTGGGCTGGTCATGACTTGTTCAATCGCAGTTGACAAAGGCACTTGAGCCAGCGTGATTTTGCTCAAAATGTCGTACCGAGTCAGAATACCCAGAAGCTCAGACTGTTGGCCCACAACCAGCATCGAACCGACGCGGCGCTCGTGCATTTGCGACAGCGCTTGAGTCAACGACGTGCTGGGTGCGCAAATCAGGGGTTGGGTGTGCATGACGCGAGCCAGAGGCCGCTCCAAGGACTGCTCCAACATGGACCGTGCCGAATACGACTGACGAAGCGCGTCGCGGGACATCTGCAAAAAGTGAAGCACGCGCCCATTGATGAAGTCGGCGAAAACCGGGCAGGTTTGCGCCAAAGTGTTGACATGCACAGTCGGCAACATCCACACAAAGGTGTCAGAAGTCGCTCGGTAGTGAGCTGACACCGCGCGAGCACTGAGCACCGCACTGACGGGAAACACGTCGCCCGCTTCGTATTCGAATGCATTTCCGACCACGTCGGCGAGTCCATGAACCCCCGTGACGCTGCCTCGGCGGATGATGAAAACGGCGCTCGCGATACCGCTTGCAGGCTCAATCAGGGTCTCGTCAGGTCTGAAGTAGCGGGCGTTTGCGTGGGTTACGACGAAACGAAGGTTCGCCTGAGTCATTTTTGAAAACGGCGCGTGCCCAGCGAGCTCTTTCGTCAACTGGTCTACGAGTGCGTTAGATGGAGCGTTTGGCCTCGGCGTTTGCAACGTAAGCTCCTTGGCGTTGTGCCGTTCGACTGCCGCGTTGAACGGCTAGTTGGTCTTTGCAGGCAATTCAAGCGTCAGGGAGACTGGCGCTTGAAGCGATGTGCCGAGTTCAACTCGCCGCCCACTGATCGATTTGATGACCCACCCGCTCGTGGCTTCCGCCCCAACGACAAAAGGCTTGGCCGGTTTGCCGTCGACGGCGATCAAGGCAACCGAGTTAGCGCCCGATGCCGCGATCCCGACGATCACAAAGCGGCTGCTAGCAGGCGGTGCGACAGCGGCGGCGACCGTGTTCGACCGGGCGCCTGCGCCCAGTAGCCGAGCGATCGCCCCAGTGTCTGGCGGCGACGTTGCCGCCATCGCGGCTGGGGGTGCCAATGTGTTGGCTGCGTGGGTTGTGCGGACCTGAAGCCACCATGCGACTGAGCTGAACCCGACTAAGCCCCAGACCAGGGCGGTTGGCCAGCGGGCGAGCGTTTGTCTGAGGGATGCCATGGTTTGATTATCATTCAGGCACGTTTGTTTTTATCGCGGCTGCCAACGCAGCTGATGTTGCATGCCACACACTGCCAATTTCGCTGCTTTCCCTTCGTCAACCAAGCCAAACGGCCAATCGTTATTGCGGCGAGCAATGGGCTTCACCCTGATTGAATTGATGGTGGTGCTGGTCATCATTGGCGTGTTGGCTGCGTTGATTGTGCCAAGCCTGCTTGATCGCACCGACGATGCACGAGCCACCGCTGCCAGAACCGATGTCAACAACGTCATGCAGGCGCTCAAACTGTACAAACTGGACAACCAGCGTTTTCCAACAGGAGAGCAAGGGCTCAAAGCCCTGGTCGCGAAGCCGTCCACCAATCCGATCCCAGGCAACTGGAAGCCCTACCTTGAAAAATTGCCAAACGATCCATGGGGCCGCCCATATCAGTACCTGAATCCTGGCGTCAAAGCAGAGGTCGACGTGCTGAGTTTTGGTGCCGATGGGCAAAGCGGCGGCGAAGGAAAAAATGCCGACATCGGTAGCTGGCAATAGTTTGTTGTCTGTTTCAAATCGGCTAGCGCGGTCGGCTCGTGTTGGCGGCTTTACGCTGCTAGAGTTGATGGTCGTCGTGGCAATCGTCGCGGTGGCGGGCGGGTTGGCCGTTGTGGCCTTGCGTGACAGCAGCGACAGCCAACTGGAGCAAGAGGGCCAGCGATTGGCCGCGTTGTTCGACGGTGCGCGTGCGCGCAGCAGAGCCACAGGCGTTCCCATCAGCTGGTCGACCAGCGAGAAGGGTTTTGTATTTGAGCCGGCCATTGCTGGGGCCAACAATCAATGGCGCCAAACGGGAACGCGCGCGCAAGTGCTGGCCGACGGGGTGCTTTCAAACGGGGTCAAACCCGAGCGCATTATTTTGGGGCCCGAGCCACTGATCGGGGCGCAGTCGGTGCGTGTTTCATTGGGTGAGCGCGCAATTGTGGTGTCGACCGACGGCATTCGACCGTTCCAAGTCGGCGTAACGCAAGCATTGGATGCTCCAAAGTGATGCGGATACCGAAGCGGAGCAAACGAGTTGGCGATCTCGGCATGACGTTGATCGAAGTGTTGGTCGCGCTCGCCATTGTCGCGATTGCTTTGGCAGCCGCCAGCAATGCCGCGGGCGCCCTAACGAGCAGCACGCAGCGTCAAGCTGACGTGCTGTTGGCGCAGCTTTGCGCCGAAAACGAGTTGGTCAAGCTGCGGTTGTCACGTTTGTATCCGGGTGCCGGAGATCAGAGTTTTGCGTGCGAACAGGGTGGCCGCAAATTTGGAGGTACCTTGTCTATTGCGCCGACGCCAAACCCCAATTTCCGCCGAATTGATGCCAAAGTACGTGACAGCGACGAGCCGCAGGCGTTGCAAGTGGTGCGGATCAGCACGATTTTGGCGCGGTATTGATGATGAGCAAACACCCTAGGGCTGATTTTGGCTTCACGCTGATCGAAGTGCTGGTCGCGCTGGTTGCGTTGGCCATCATGGCGGGTTTGAGCTGGCGCTCAGTCGATGGTTTGCTCAAAACGCAAGCGCAAACTCGGGCAGCGAGCGACAGCTTGCTCACGATGCAGGCGACCCTGTCGCAATGGGAGGTTGACCTCAACTCGGTGGTTGCGACTGATCTGGTCACCGCGATCGAATTTGATGGCGCACGATTGCGCTTGACCCGCCGCGATGCTCAGGAGCCCGGCGCGGGCCTGCGGGTCGTCAGCTGGTCGCGTGAGTTAACCGATGACGGTCACATGTTGGTGCGGTGGCAAAGCCCGCTTGCGCGCAATCGGACAGAGTTGTTGTCATTTTGGGATCGAGCGGCATTGGCGAGTGCGACGGCGAGACCCGACTCGGTGCGACTGGTCGCGCTGAGCAATTGGCAAGTGTATTTTTATCGCCAAAACGCGTGGGTCAATCCTTTGTCGGCAGCCGAGCAAGCCAACGCCGCTGAACTCACGCGTCAAACGCTTGCCGCCGCTGACGCGTTGCGTCAAGCTGCTGTGTCGGGTGCGGGCGGCGCTTTACAACCCCCTCGCTTGGCGCCAACCACGGTTCAGTCCAGCGCGGTCGGGCAGGTTCCTGACGGCGTGCGGCTGATACTCACACCGGATCTCAGGGCTGGCGGTGATACCGCGATGGGTGGTAGTTTGACCAAGGACTGGATCCGCCCGCAATTTGTGCCGAGTCAAGGATGAACTTGGCGCAGTCATTTCGTTTTTCGCCAGGTACTCCACGCTTCGCGCAGCGGAAGTCTGGACAGCTGGGCGTTGCCATTTTGATGGCCATGCTGACCGTGACCTTGGTCGCGAGTTTGGCCGCGGCAGCCGTTTGGCAGCAATTTCGGGCGACCGAGGTTGAGGCGTCCGAGCGTGCGCGCGTTCAAGCCAGTGCGCTGCTGGTTGGTGCACTCGATTGGGCGAGGCTAATTCTTCGAGAGGATTTACGTGCAGGTGCCGTCGACCATTTGGGCGAGCCGTGGTCGATTGGGCTTGAAGAGTCGCGCTTGTCGAGCTTTTTGGCAGCGGACCAAGCCAATAGCGCACTCTTGGACGACAGCGACGATGTGTTTTTGTCGGGTCAAATGACCGACATGCAGTCGCGCTTCAACATCGGCGGGTTGGTCGAGGGCGGCAAAATCAACGAAGCGCAGATGAGATCGTGGCTGCGGCTTGTCGCCTTTTTGGAGTTGAGCGAGACCCAGGCGCGTACCGTCGCTGAAAATCTACGTTTTTCAAGCGATCCGGGCCGCGAGGGGGTAGTCAGCGCTTCAACGCCGCTAAAAGCCACCCGAATTGAGGATCTGCAACGCATGGGCTTGTCCAAAAATGCGCTTTTGAAGTTGGCACCATTTGTTTCTTTACTACCTAAACCCACGCCAGTAAACATGAACACCGCGTCGGCCGAGACCATATTTGCCAGCGTCCCGACCATCGATATCGCCGATGCCCGCAAAATTGTGAGTGTTCGCGATCGAGATCCATTCAAGTCTTTGGTCGAGGTTGGCCGTGTTGTGCCGCAAGTCGCGACCCAGCTCAACGACACCCAGCACAGCGTCAGCACCAAGTATTTCGAGGTCATTGGCCGGCTGCGCGTCGGTGAGTTGAGCGTCCAGGAACGGTCGCTCGTCAACCGCGAGAGTCTCAACGACATCCGTGTCGTCTGGCGCGAGCGCTCCACCAGCGCAAAATCTCTGATCGCAGGCGGCGGCAAGCCAGCCTCGGCACTCCTACAATCCGGCAACTAAATCAACACGGCCCGCCGTGGGAGCCCATGCGACTGGTCCTTGAATTACCCGACTCAGACACGGACGTCTGGCACTATGCTTTGATCAACGATGCACAAGCATTGGTGCGGCACGATTTCTGCACGCTTGATTTGTTGCCTGCAAGCACCGACTTGATTGCAGTCGTGCCTGCGAGTCGATGCGCTTGGCATCGCGTCAATTTACCCAAGACACCTGCAGCGAGGCTGCGTTTGGCCCTTGACGGCGCGCTTGAAGAGCGATTGCTCGATGACACGCAAGACACACATCTCGCGGTTTTGGACGACGCGAAACCGGCATCTGATGGTGGAATCTGGGTGTTTGCTTGCCAAAAACCCTGGCTTGTCTCGCGCTTGACCGCTTTGCAAGAGGCGGGTCGAGGCGCGACGCACCTCACAACGCAATCGATTCCCGGCGAGGCCGCTGAAGCGCGTATCGGCGGAGACGAAACTTCCTTGTGTGTCACCTATTGTGGGCCAGCCGGCGCTTGGACAATGCCTTTGGGTGGCGTGATACACAGCAATTTGGTGCCCGATGCTGACTCGACCCGCTGGGTGTCCCCACCAAACTTGGCAGCAAACGCAGAAACCTTGCTTGGCCGCAAAGTCGCGGTTGAGTCCTGGGCAGTGGCATTGGCAGCGTGTGCCAAGTCAAGTGCGCTCAGTCGCGGCAATTTGGCGCAGTTCGAATTGTCTCGGTTTACTGCGAGCGGGGTCGTGCAACGACTGCAAAAGTGGCTTCATGAGTTGTGCTTTGCTACCCAGTGGCGACCGTTTCGAGTCGGCGTTGCGATGTTGGTTGTTGCGAACGTGGTTGGCATTCAGGTGCTCGCCCATCAACAAGAAGCTGCGTTGTCGGCTAAGCGAAGGGCTGCATACGATTCGTTGACCCAAATTTTTCCCGACGTGAAGGTAGTGATCGACGCACCGGTTCAGATGCAACGGCAGCTTGATTTGCTCAGGCGCAGCAAAGGATCGCTCGGCGCGGGAGATTTTGAGTCACAGATGAACGCATGGGCTCAGGTCAGTGCAGCTGCTGGTGTGCCATCAGCAAACGGACCAACTGCCATCGAGTTCGATGGCTCGGGTTTGAGCCTGAAAGGTGTTCGCGTTGCTGATGTTGCCGCCGCGACGCGGGCCATGCAAGGTTTTGGACTGGATGCCGTCTTCGAGGTCGACACCGTTCGCATCAAAGTGGCTGGGAGTGGTCAGCCATGAGCGCGCTCTACGATGGTTTGAGTCAAATTCGTGCCCGCTTCGATCGCTTGCAATCTCGCGAGCGTTATTTGGTCGGTTTTGGCACCTTGTTGGTTGCAGGCGCGGCGATATGGTGGTTGTTGTTAGCCGGGCCGATTGCCTGGCTTGCTCAGGCCCCCAAATTGCACGCTCGCGCCGATGCGCAATTGGCTTCAATGCAGTCGCTCGCAGCCCAGGCCAAGTCCATTCAAGCCGCCCCACGCGTGAGCTCGTTTGATGCACTCAAAGCGCTGGACGTGGCAGCAAAAGAGCGTTTTGGTGCAACCGCTGAGCTGAGGGTCGTGGGTGATCGCGCGACATTGACGCTGAAGTCCGCTTCTCCGCAAGCCTTGGCCGACTTCTTGGCTGTTGCGCGCACAGACGCCCGGGCTTTGCCAAGCGAGGTCAAATTGCAGCGGAATGTACCTAACCAGTCGGTTGTGGGTTCGCCAGTGTCTTCGACTTGGGATGGTAGCCTCGCGTTGACCGTGTTTGCCGCGCCATGACGCGATCTAAGCCGACGCGGTCGCTGACGCCGCCGGGTGCGAAGTCTGGCTTGGAGGCCCGACCGTGGGTCGCGGCGGCCGTAGGTTTGGCGGCCGGTTGCATGATTTCGTTGGTCGCTCTTTTACCCGCGCGCTTGGCGGTTGAGCCTGTGCGTTCGGTGACGCAAGGACGGGTCAATTTGCAAGAAGTGAATGGGACGATTTGGCGCGGGAGTGCCGTTGTTGTTTTGCGTGGTGGCAGCGACAGCGCGGACTCTGCGCGCTTACCCGGGCGAGTGGACTGGGTCGTGAGATTGGGCTTAACCGGTGCAGGGGTAGCTCTGAACGCCGATTGCTGCACCCGTGAGCCCTGGGCTATCCGTGTATCGCCGAGTTGGGGCGGCGTTGATGTCGGCATGCGCATTCCAGCTTCAACCATCCCCGCGCAGCTATTGGCCGGTTTAGGTACTCCTTGGAACACCCTGGGTCTGCAAGCGCAGTTGGATCTTCGCAGTGAGTCGTTGAGTCTCGGTGTTCGCCAAGGCAGATTGGCCATGACGGGGGCCGCTCAGTTGGATGTCGTGCACGCACACTCGCGTTTGTCAACGCTTAAGCCTGTTGGTAGCTACCGATTGGTATTGAGTGGCGGTGATGTGCCAAGCGTCAAACTCAGCACACTTGAAGGCGCGCTTCAACTCAGTGGCGACGGCCAATGGATTGGTCAGCGGCTGCGATTTTCCGGCGTTGCCTCAGCGCAGCCTGAGCAAGAAGCTGTCTTGCAAAACTTACTCAACATCATCGGCCGACGCCAAGGCGCGCGGTCGCTCATCAGCATTGGATGACGACATGAAGAATCTGAAAAACCGTGAATTCCCCTTGATTGCGATCGCTTGGGTTGCTGAGTCGATGTTGCCTCGATCACCCGTTCGGTTGTCTGCAATGGCTTTTGCGGCAGCGGTCGCCGCACAAACTGTTTTCGCTCAGTTGCCCACGTCCGTTCAAGTACCACCGCCCCCGTTGCCAGTGTCGCCCCCAGCGCAAGCGGGTCAAGCGGGTCAAGCGGTTGCACCAGTTTCCGCGGCGAACCTGTCAAATTCTTCTGCCAGCGGCCCAACCCAACGCTTGAACAACAAGGCGGGCGAGCCGGTCTTGCTCAGTTTTAATGGCGCTGAGATTGAAAGCGTCGCACGCGCGATTGCTGCTGCAACCGGCAAAAGCATCGTTGTGGATCCGCGAGTCAAAGGCGTGATGAACCTGAATTCCGAGCGGAAAATAACTGCCACGCAGGCCTTCAGCCAGTTCGCGGCGCAGCTCCGGCTGCAAGGTTTTGCCTTGGTTGAAAGCGCGGGCATTTTCAAAGTGACCCCCGAGGCCGACGCCAAAGTACAAGGTGGATCAGTCTCCCTGGCTGGAGTCGAACGCGCGACGGGTGGCAATCAAATTGTCACCCAAATATTTAAACTCACGCACGAGACTGCGAATAACCTCGTGCCGATCCTCAGGCCACTGGTCAGCGCGAACAACACCATCAATGTCAACCCCGGCAACAACTCGCTGGTCGTGACCGACTATGCCGACAACCTGCTGCGGGTCGAGAAAATCATCGCGGTCATGGATGTGGCCAATGCGACTGACATGGACATCGTCCCACTCAAACACGTCATCGCGCAAGACATCGCGGGCATCGTGTTGCGGTTCACCGAGTCCGCAGGCGCACCAGCGGCTGGTCAGGGCCAGGTTGACAGCTCGTACCGCACCACCATCATTCCCGAGCCAAGGTCTAACTCACTCATCATCCGCGCGGCGAACGCCCCTAGATTGAGCTTCGTGAAGTCAGTCATCGCCAAACTTGATCAGCCATCTGGTAACCCGTCGACGGGCAATATTTACGTCGTCAGTTTGAAGAACGCGGACGCAACCAAGCTCGCAAACACCTTGCGCGCTGCGATGTCCGGCACCAGCACGGCGAGTGCCGCGCCTGCCGTGGCGGGCCAAGCTGCGGCCACTCAGGCAACCACTGGCGGGCAAGTTCAAGCGGACATCGCAACCAATTCACTCATCATCACGGCCAGCGAGCCGCAGTATCGCCAATTGCGAGCGGTTATTGATCGCTTGGATGAGCGTCGCGCGCAAGTGTTTGTCGAGACACTGATAGCTGAGGTGTCGAGTGATCGCGCCGCCGAGTTTGGCATTCAGTGGCAAGGTGCCTTGGGTGGCAAGGGCGATAAAAACATCGGATTGCTGGGCACCAACTTCAGCACAGCCGGTGCCAACATCATCAACTTGGCGTCGCAAGGCTCTAGCGGTGCGGTCGCACCCGCCAAAGGTTTAAACCTGGGTGTCGCGAGAAACACTGACGGCGTCTATGTTTTGGGGTTTTTGGCCCGATTCCTGGAGCAGACCGGGGACGGCAATGTGCTGTCTACACCCTACACACTGACCATGGACAACGAGGAAGCCAAGATCGTCGTCGGGCAAAACGTGCCATTTGTGACCGGTCAATTCACCAACACGGGCGCCAGCAGCGGCGGCGGATCGGTAAACCCGTTTCAAACCATTGAGCGACGCGATGTTGGCTTGACCTTGCGCGTCAAGCCACAGATTTCCGAAAATGGCACGGTCAAACTCCAAGTGTTTCATGAAATCAGCTCCGTCGACCCGGCTTCGCGTAGCGCAGCCAGCGGCTTGATCACCAACAAGCGGGCGATTGAAAGCACGGTGTTGGTGCAAGACGGCGGCATCGTGGTGCTGGGCGGCTTGTTGCAAGACGAGTTCTCTGGAGGCGTTGAAAAAGTACCTGGCGTCAGCGATGTGCCATTGTTTGGCAACTTGTTCAAGAGCGAGCAGCGACAGCGCAAAAAGACCAATTTGATGGTATTTTTGCGTCCGGTTGTGGTTCGCGATGGCGAGTCAACCGAGCGTTTCACTGCTGACCGTTATGAGAGCATGCGCGCGGGGCAACGAGACATGCAGCCCGCACCAAGCGCCGCGATTCCGGTCAACGAAGCGCCTGTGTTGCCGAGCTTGCCTGCCAAAACGAACGCCACCAAGCCCTGAGCTGACATGCGTTACCCCTTGCCCTATTCGTTCGCACGCGAGCATCAAATGCTGCTTGAGGACAGTGACGAGCGATTGACGCTGTGCTTGAGCGCTCGTCCAACCGACGTCTCTGGCGTGTCTGCCATGTCGGAGATTTCGCGCAAATACCGCATCCACGACATTGTTTTAGAGGCTCCGACCTTGCTTGCCCAGCGCATCAGCCGCGCCTACGCGCAAGGCGAGGGTGACGCCGCTTCGGTTGTGAGTGAGGTCCAGGGCGACGCCGATTTATCGCGCATGATGCAAGATCTACCCGCCGTGGAAGACTTACTCGAGTCCGCTGGCGATGCCCCCATCATTCGCATGCTCAACGCACTGCTGACGCAAGCCGCCCGTGATGGTGCCAGCGACATTCACATCGAGCCGTATGAGCGCCACTCGAGCGTTCGCTTTCGGGTCGACGGCGGACTGCGCGAAGTCGTGCAGCCCAACCGAGCGCTGCATGCGGCACTGATTTCGCGCCTCAAAATCATGGCTGAGTTGGATATTTCTGAAAAGCGCTTGCCTCAAGACGGGCGTATCAGCCTGCGGATTGGCACCCGAGCTGTGGACGTTCGTGTCAGCACGCTGCCCAGTGCCCATGGTGAGCGGGCGGTTCTGCGGCTGCTTGACAAGGGTGACAAGCGCCTGAGTTTGGAGTCGGTTGGCATGGGCGGTGACACGTTGACTCGCTTCGAGGGTTTGGTTGCGCAACCCCACGGCATCATTTTGGTGACCGGGCCGACAGGCTCTGGTAAGACCACGACACTTTACGCGGCGCTGTCGCGGCTTGATGCCATCCAGAGCAACATCATGACGGTTGAAGACCCGATTGAATACGAGCTCGCCGGTGTTGGCCAAACCCAAGTGAATGCGAAGATTGATCTCACATTTGCCAAAGCACTGCGGGCGATTCTTCGCCAAGATCCTGATGTCATCATGATTGGTGAGATTCGCGATTTCGAAACGGCTCAGATTGCGATTCAGGCGTCCCTCACTGGCCATTTGGTTCTGGCTACGCTTCATACCAATGACGCGGCCAGTGCGGTAACCCGACTCAGCGACATGGGCATTGAGCCGTTTTTGCTCAGCTCCTCGCTGCTGGGCGTGCTGGCTCAGCGTTTGGTTCGAAAGGTGTGCACGCATTGTCAGGGTGTGGGCTGCTCGGTTTGCGGGCAAACCGGGTATTTGGGGCGAACAGGGGTGTACGAGTTGTTGGTGACCAATGATCACATCAAGGCGCTCATTCATGCGCAGGCTGCTGAGGCCGACATTCGCCAAGCGGCCATTGCACAAGGCATGAAGCTCATGCGCGAAGACGGTCAGCGCTTGGTTGATTTGGGTGTCACGTCGCTTGAAGAGCTGGTACGCGTCACGCGTGATTGAGCTCGAGTAATCAAATGCCTGCCTATAAATTTGAAGCCCTTGATGTCGATGGATCGACGCGAAGCGGCATCGTTGAGGCTGATACCGCCAAGTCTGCTCGCGGTCAGCTGCGTACGCAAAAACTGGTGCCATTGACCGTTGAATTGGCGATGAACGCGAGCTCCACCGCCAATGCGTCGTCTGGCGGGCTCATTGCTCGCATGTTGGTGCCGAAGGCCTTGTCTGGCACTGCACTGGCGGTTTGGACTCGGCAACTGGCGGGTTTGTTGACTTCCGGGTTGCCGCTTGAGCGCGCGTTGACTGCGCTCATGGACGAGGCAGAAGACGATGCGCTGAGGGGCTTGATCGCCGCGCTCAGGGCCGAAGTGAATGCCGGCGCATCGTTTGCCAAGGCGCTGTCCCAACACACGACGGAGTTCCCGCCTGTCTACCAAAGCGTGGTCGCGGCCGGCGAGCAAAGCGGCGCGCTGGGCACTGTGATGACGCGGCTGGCTGATGAACTCGAAAACGGTCAAGCGCTCAAGGCCAAGCTGATGGGTGCGGCGCTCTATCCCGCCATCGTCACCTTGGTCGCCATCGTCATCGTTGTGTTTTTGGTGACCTATGTCGTGCCCCAGGTCGCAGGTGTTTTTGTGGGCACCAAGCGCGCGCTGCCCTTTTTAACTTCCGCCATGCTCGCCATTGCGCAGGTTTTGCGCGACTGGGGTTGGTTGATTGCGCTACTCGTCATCGGTGGCGGCATCGCGTTGCAGCAGGCTTGGAAGAGCGAGCTCATTGGACTGCGCATGGACGGCGCTTGGTTGCGCGTGCCCGTCGTCGGGCGTTTGGCGCGCGGCTACAACGCAGCCCGGTTTGCCAGCACCTTGGCCATGCTCACCGGTGCAGGTGTGCCAATTCTCAAAGCCTTGCAGGCGGCGGGTGACACGCTCAGCAACCGCGCCATGCGAGCCGATGTGGCCGAGGCGGTTGTGCTCGTGCGTGAGGGTGCGCCGCTGGCCAGTGCACTCGATGTTCGCAAGCGATTTCCGAGCCTGTTGGCGATGTTTGCTCGCCTGGGTGAGCAAACCGGTCAGCTCTCAGTGATGCTGGAGCGCGCGGCCCAGCAGTTATCAAACGAAGTCCAACGCCGTGCCATGCAATTAGCGACCATTCTTGAGCCCTTGCTCATTGTCGCGATGGGCGGTATCGTAATGATCATTGTGCTTGCGGTCTTGCTGCCGATCATTCAGCTCAACACCTTTGTGAAGTAAGGTGTATCCCCGCTTGCGATTTCCGAGTGCGATTGCACAAAATGTGTTTTAAACGATCAAGGTAGCCCGACATGCGTCCAAACTCACCTATTCGCCGCCAGCTCGTATTCGGGGCGGCGGGAACGGCGTTGGCTTGCGTTGGTGTCGGGGCTGCCATCGGTGCCGAGACTGACACCATTCAATTAGGGCAAAGCGTCGCCCTCAGCGGCCCCTTGGCCGATCTGGGGAAAGCCATGCACCTGGGCGGAAAATTGTGTTTCGACGCGATCAACGCAAAAGGTGGCATTCGTGGCAAGCGCATCGTGCTCAATGCGCTTGACGATGCATACGATCTCAAGAAGAGCCAGGAGAACCTGAAGCAATTCTTTGACAACAAGTCGATTTTTGGTTTGTTCACGGTCATGGGCACGCCCATGGTCGATGCAGCCATGGCGCAAGTCAAAGAGTCGGGCATGCTGATGTTTTCACCATTCACCGGCGCTGTTTCGGCCCGACCCGCAGGGGTGCGCAATGTGCTTGGCATTCGCGCGGGCTACGCGGAAGAAGCAGTGCAGTTGGTCCGGCATCTGAGCACCATTGGCATATCCAAAGTTGCATTTGTGACCCAAAATAACGGATTTGGTAAAGAAATTTTGATTGCAGCGACCGCTGCTATGTCTCAAGTCAAAAACAAAGCGATTGCTTTGGCCACGATCGAAAACAACGCAAGCGACGCTGTAGCCGCTGCCGATAAGATCGCTGCCGCCGAAGCTGGCGCGGTGGTGATGGGACTGGCAGGCAAGCCTTCGCTGGAGTTCATCAAGGCCATTCGAGCCAAGCAGCCAGGCCTCGCCCTCTACGGGTTGTCGGTTTTGGGTGCTGCTGGCACCATCAAGGCTATGGGGAACGATGGTGCGGGCGTGACGTTAACTCAGGTCGTGCCCTTGCCCACACGAGAGTCAATTGCCGTGGTGCGAGATTTCAAAAGTGCTTTTGCAGATGCAAAGGTCGACGTCGAAGCCTCGCATTTGACTCTTGAAGGGTACATCAACGCCAAGGCATTCATTGCCATCGCTTCCAAGGCCCCCGGGACCATCACGCCCAAGTCATTCATCGATACGGCATGGTCGACAAAGCGATTTGATTTAGGTGGCTTTGAGCTGAATTTCAACGAAGTGGGACTTGCTGCAAGCCGTTTCATCGAGTTGACCCTCATTTCTCGATCAGGCGGTTTTGTGCGCTAAAGCGCCTAAACTTCGGCGATGTCAAACACGCTCGAAGGTCAGTTGGTTGTCGCGATTTCTTCGCGGGCCTTGTTCGATTTGGAGCAAGAAAATGAGGTGTTTGAGCGGGGCAACGACCGTGCTTACATCAACCTCCAACTCGACCGAATCGATCAGCCGGCCAAACCTGGGGTCGCCTTTTCGCTGGTTAACAAGCTGCTGGCGTTTAATTCAGACGAAGCTAAACGGGTCGAGGTCGTGATTTTGTCGCGTAACGACCCGGTATCTGGCTTGCGTGTGATGCGCTCGGCTGAGCACTACAAACTACCCATCGTGCGCTGTACCTTCACGCGTGGCGAGCCGCCCTGGCGGTACTTGCGCCCATTGCATGCCAATTTGTTTTTGTCTGCCAAAGCTGAAGATGTACGCTCAGCGCTTGACAACGGGTTTGCCGCAGCCACGGTGGCAACGCACTCCGCACTTCCCCAAAACAACTTTCCCACCGAAGTTCGCATTGCCTTTGACGGTGATGCGGTGCTGTTCTCCGATGAAGCCGAGCGGGTGTTCAAAAAATCTGGCCTGCCGGCCTTTCAAAAACACGAAAGCCGCAAAGCGACATTGCCCTTGCCGCCGGGGCCGTTCAAGCCGCTATTGGAGGCGTTGCACCTGCTGCAACGCAACAGCACGCCAAAAATGCGGATTCGCACCTGCTTGGTTACCGCCCGCAGCGCACCCGCACACGAGCGAGCGATTCGCACCTTGATGGACTGGAACATCGAAGTCGATGAGGCCATGTTCTTGGGCGGGCTACCCAAGGGCGAGTTCTTGCGCGAGTTTGAGCCCGACTTTTTCTTCGACGACCAAACTGGGCATGTGGCCAGTGCAGCGCAACACGTGCCCTCAGGACACGTCGACGCGGGCATTGCCAACAAATAACGGTTCTTGACTGGCGTGCGCAATGTTGGGGTGCATGACAGAATGATGGTGTGCATTTTTTGGAGATCCGCATGCCGCAATTGACTGTCAATGGCAAAGCCCTCGCCTACGAGGCTGACGCTGATACGCCGCTCTTATGGGTGTTGCGCGAACAACTTGGTCTCACAGGCACCAAGTACGGCTGTGGCGTGGCGCAGTGCGGCGCTTGTACCGTGCACATCGATTCGGTACCCGTTCGCTCATGTGTGATGCCAGCTTCGGCACTCACGCCGACTCAAAAAATCACCACCATTGAAGGCCTGTCAAGCGATGGACAGCATGCAGTACAACGGGCTTGGGTCGCTTTGGATGTACCCCAATGCGGGTTTTGTCAGTCGGGGATGATCATGGCAGCCGCCGCCTTGTTGGCAGAAAAGCCCAATCCCACCGACAAAGACATTGATGACGCCATGACCAACATCTGTCGATGTGGCACTTACAACCGCGTTCGCGCAGGCATTCATGCGGCGGCCCGCGAAATGGCGGCTAAAAAGGCAGGCTCGCGCCCGGCGACGCCTGCACAGGTTGGTAAAGCAGTCTTAGGCATCGTTCACGCGGGAGACAGAGCATGACCACGAACGCTCGCCGCAAGTTTTTTAAGACCACGGCCTTTGCAGCTGGCAGTTTGGTCGTGGGCTTTCACGCCCCTTGGGTTAACAAGCAGGCCATCGCCCAAGGACAGCCCGCAGCACCCACTGTCGGACTTCCGCCCGAAGTTAACGCTTGGGTTGTGGTGCAACCCGACGACAGGGTCATCATTCGAATCGCACGATCAGAGATGGGTCAAGGCACCCTAACCGGGCTTGCTCAGTTGGTGGCGGAAGAGCTGCATTGCGACTGGTCAAAAGTCAGCACCGAGTACCCAACTCCCGGCCAAAACTTGGCGCGCCAGCGTGTTTGGCGCGACTTTGGTACCGGAGGTAGCCGTGGCATCCGGGGCTCGCATGAGTATGTGCGTCAGGCAGGTGCGGCCGCGCGGACGGTCTTGATTCAAGCAGCGGCAGACGCTTGGGGTGTTTCCGCGAGTGAATGCAACGCAAAAGACAGCGTGGTTACGCATGCGGCCAGTCAGCGCCAAACCACATTTGGGAAAGTTGCTTCAGCGGCGGCCAAATTAAGCGCCCCCAAAGATGTGGGCTTGAAGCAGCCCAAGGACTGGACCTTGATTGGCAAGCGGGTCGCGCGTCTGGATACGGTCGACAAGACAACCGGTAAGCAGATCTACGGCATGGACTTGCAGCTTGCCGGCATGCTCAATGCCGCCGTCAAAGACTCGCCAGTTTTCGGTGGCAAGCTCAAACGACTTGACGACACGGCCGTACTCAAACGGCGAGGCGTTCGACGGGTCTTGCGCCTGGGCGACACCGGTGTTGCGGTCGTTGCCGACACCTGGTGGCAAGCCAAAACCGCCCTTGATGCATTGACACTTGAGTGGGATGACGGGCCCAATGCCAACGCGTCGACAACCGAGTTTGCCGCTGTCCTCAAGCTTGGGTTGACTGCGACCGATGCGGTTGTGGGCAATGTTTTAGGTGATGCGCGCGGTGCCATTGCGGGCTCAGTGCGACGCATTGAAGCGGTGTATTCGTATCCGCACCAAAATCATGCCTGCATGGAGACGATGAATGCGACCGTGAAGTGGACACCTGAGCGTTGTGAAGTTTGGGTCCCCACCCAAAACGGCGAGGCGGCCTTGGCGGCGGCGGCCGAGGCTGCTGGTTTGCCCGCGGCGAAGTGCGAGGTCTACAAGCTTCACCTGGGTGGCGGTTTCGGGCGGCGTGGCGCAACCGACTACGTGCGCCAAGCGGTATCGATCGCCAAACAAATGCCCGGCATCCCAATCAAAATGATTTGGTCTCGCGAAGAAGACATGGCTCAGGGCCGTTTTCATCCGGTGACGCAATGCAAAATGGTTGCCGGGCTTGACGACAAGGGCGAGATTACCGGTTTGCACATGCGCATCTCAGGCCAGTCGATCTTGGCCAGCGTTGCACCGCAAGCCATCCGCGACGGCAAGGACCCGGTCGTTTTCCAAGGCCTCAATGCCGGCGGCCCCGAAGCGGCCATTGGCTACACGTTTCCAAACCTGCTGGTTGATCACGCGATGCGCAACCCGCACGTGCCAGCCGGGTTTTGGCGCGGCGTCAATCTGAACCAAAACGCGGTGTATTTGGAGTGTTTTCTCGATGAAATCGCCCATGCGACCCGCCAAGATCCGCTGGCGCTGCGTCGCAAACTCATGAGTCAGCACCCCAAGCACTTGGCGGTGTTGGATGCGGTGGCCAAAAAAATCGGCTACGACCAACCCGCACCCAAGGGTGTGTTTCGCGGGCTTGCACAAACCATGGGTTTTGGGGCCTACGTTGCTGCTTGCGCCGAGGTGTCTGTCGCGCCAGACGGCTCGCTCAAGGTGCATCGCATCGTGGCGGCCACCGATTGCGGCCACGCCGTGAACCCCCAGCAAATCGAGGCCCAGGTCGAGGGCTCGTTTGTATACGGGCTGTCGGCCGCGCTGTATCAGGCCTGCACAGTCAAAGCTGGGCGTATCGAGCAAACCAATTTTGGCGACTACCCGTCCCTCAAGCTGGCTGACATGCCCAAAGTCGAGACCGTGATCGTTGGCTCGGGCGGGTTTTGGGGTGGCGTCGGTGAGCCGACCATCGCCGTTGCGGCCCCAGCGGTGCTCAATGCGATATTTGCGGCGACTGGTAAGCGCATCCGAGACCTACCGCTGAAAAATCAACTGGCTTAAGGTGGCGGCATGAAACGACTTGCATGGGCGTTTGCCGGCCTGGTGTTGAGTTCTGCGGCTTGGGCAGACGCTCAGATCCGGGATGACTTGGCACTCCCAAGGTCGCTCAATGCGCCATTGGGTGACCCGACTCGTGGCTTTGGCATTGCGGCGAGTCGGCAAACCGGCCTGTGTGTCTTGTGCCATGCGATTGCGGGCAGCGCCGAGCGTCAACCCAGCGACATTGGCGCGTCGCTGGCTGGTGCGGGAGCGCGATGGACACCCGATCAGCTGCGCATGCGACTCGTTGACCCGAAGCGTTTCAACCCCGATTCGGTCATGCCGTCCTTTCACCAAGTCGACGGGCTCACCCGGGTCGGCGCAGCGTGGCAAGGAAAGCCAATTTTGAATACCCAAGAGGTCGAAGACGTTGTCGTGTGGCTTGTGAGTTTGCGTTGAAGCGCCGAGCGGTTGTAACGGGTATAGCTGGTATATCGGCTGGCGGCGTGTTGGCAATGCACGCGCACGCCACCCCCGAGGCTGAGATACCTGAGTCCTTGCAGGGTGTTTTGCAGCGCTATGGCGGCGGCGCGGCGTTGCGCGTCGGTCGGGTTCGCTTGGTGGTCGAGCCATTGGTTGACAACGGCAACAGCGTGCCGGTGGTGATTCATGTCGACAGCTCCATGACCGAGCAAGACCACGTCACGCACCTGGCCCTTTTTGCCGATAAAAACCCGCAGCCCGATGTGGCTGAGTTCGCACTCACGCCCGCCAGCGGTATCGCGCGGGTCGCCACACGCGTGCGCTTGGCGACCACGCAGCAATTGGTCGCTGTCGCCAAGCTCTCAGACGGCAGTTGCTGGATTCAGCCGGTGCGCGTGATCGTCACGCTCGCAGCCTGCATCGAAGACTGATCCATGGTCCGAGCCCTCATCAATGGCCCCAACACGGCCCAGCGCGGTCAAGTGATCGAACTGCGCGTGTTGATTCAACACCCCATGGAGACCGGGTATCGCCGCGACAGCGACGGTCAAACCATGCCCCGCAACCTGATTCGCAGCTTGCGATGTCAGTTTGTGGCAACGCGTGCCTCAGCCACCCAGCCAGCTGTGGCCGCGCAGAGCGTCTTTGAAGCCAAGCTCCACGCTGCCGTGTCGGCCAACCCACTTGTGGCGTTTCACTACCGCGCGCAGACCGGCGGCCGCTTGGTGATTGAGTGGCGTGGCGACGGTGGATTTGTACAACAGGCGACCCATGAGCTGACGGTTACGTGATGCGGGTGGGCGTTGTTTGGGGTCGCGCTGGCTTGGGCTTGCTTTTTGCCAGTGTGGGTTGGGCTCAGGCCATCGACACGCGCGAGTCAAGCTTTGAGCGAATGCAGCCCAGCACCCAGGCGCTGCAACGCGACGACACCCAAAACCCGGCCATGCTTTGGGTGCAATCGGGCCGTTTGGCATGGTCGATGCCCCCTACGGCAAGCTCAACGCCAAGCGCCAAAGCGTGCGCTCACTGTCACGGCAACATCGATCAACTCAAGGGTGTCGCGACAGGCTACCCCAAGTTCTCGCAGCCGATGGGTCGGGTGGTCAACTTGAGTCAGCGCATCAACCAATGCCGCGTCGAACATCAGCAACAGGCCGCATGGCCGCCCGAGCATGAGACCTTGCTCGGCATCGAGGCGGCCATTGCCAAAGTCTCGCGCGGCCAAGCGCTTGCGCCGATGTCGGCAAATGTCAGCCCGCCGCTTCAAGCCTCCCAAGATCGCGGGCAGGTTTTGTTTGGCACCCGCATCGGCCAAATCAACCTCAGTTGCCGAGATTGCCACTCGACCTTGGCTGGACAACGGCTCGGTGGCAGCCCCATCGTGCAGGGTCATCCAACCGCCTACCCAATTTACCGGCTGGCGTGGGACAACATGGGCAGCCTGCAACGCCGCATTCGCAGTTGCATGACGGCAGTGCGGGCGCAGCCCTTTGAGTTTGGGGCACAAGAGCTGATCGACATCGAAGCACATCTGGCGCGCCGGGCGCAAGGCATGGCGTCTGAGTCGCCCGGCGTTCGCCCCTGAGCCCGTTTTGAGCATTCAAAGCCAAGATTTAGAACTAATTTGGCATCTGGTCACCGAATTCATTGAGTTTGTTGCTATGAATTTTCATCACAAGATTTGCTGAATGGATTCAAATTGGTGCAAAGTGACGCGTAATGCGCCATTAAGTGCCTTTCTGGCGCGATTCGCTGATTTTTTCTATAATCGAGTCGATTGGGTGTTCCGGCCTGGGTTTCACATGAATGGGTAATTTGATGAATGCTGCTCTGGTTTCTACTGTCAGTCCAAACTTCAATTCGGTGAAGCTGCCCGCCCCTTTTGTGAGCGATGCCCGCGCAGCCGCGCTGACCTTTCGCCGCTCCACTGCCGGGCAAATCGAGTATTGGGCGATGCTGGGCAAAGCGGTTGAAGAGTCCGGTATCACCGTGCGCGACGTGCAGTCGGTGATGCAACCTGCGGTATCAGCCGCTCCCTCGCAAGCCATGGCATCGCAAGCCCAATCCTTGACAGCCGATTTCATCGACTTTGACCGCTCGGGTGCTTTGGCCGCGCATGTGCGCCAGGTGGTGGCCAACAATTCGGACAAAGCCTCCGTGAATGGCACTCAGCGCCTTGTGGCTTGATGGCGCGTGACATCGCATTCGCGATGTCCTAAGCTGCGACAGCGTGAAGCCTGTTTTCTATTTGCTCGCAGGCCCAAATGGCGCAGGCAAATCCACCCTCTACAAAGCCTTGCTCGCGGCCGGCAAAGTGCCGGAAGGCGCTGAATTCATCAACACCGATTTGCATGAAGCAGAAGCTTTGCAGCACATCGCCGACTTGTCGCGGCGGTCTGAAACTGCCAGGCGCTGGGCCGCATATTTCACCGTGACGGCATTCAGCGCGCCTCGCAGCGGGGCGCGTTGGATGCCGTCACGGTGAAATATGCGGGCTAGCCGTGCTGTTCGCACTGTCTTCGTCGCTGCGCCTTGCTGGGACAATTTTGCGTAAGTCCCATTGGTGAAAGCTCGCGTGGTTGCCTCGTCACACCAAAATATCACGCTCAAACACGAATGACCTGAGGGTCGGCAAAAGCGAGGCTCACACCGGTCGCGTCAAATACACACCCTCGCGCCCCGGCACGGCGGGCCGATTGGCTGCCAGCGGCATGAACACCGTGCAGTTGTCGCAGGGCGAGCGGATTTCAAACTCGCCGTCAACGCCGATTAACTCGCCAAGCGAGAACACCTCCATGCCCTTGAGCGGACGCATCCATCGCAGGTCCGGGGTGCGAATCACGTGGGTGCTCAGCATCTCGAAACGCTGCGTCGCGGGCAGTGGCTTTGCCCAAACGCCGTCGCCCAAAAGACGATTGCACCAAGCCTGTGCGCTTTGAGCGGTCAGCACGCCAGTCGCTGCCAAAAACCGCAGCGACACTTCGGTTGCCACGCGGCCTGCTTCTGCCAAAAAGTGTTGCCCACATTCCACCACCACAGCCCCGCCGCCACCGGGTAAGCCAATTGCCGCGCCGCCCGAGCCAAAAGCGCCATACTCAATCAGTGGGGTGCCGGTTTGCATCCCGCCAGGCATGATCAACGCAACAGCGGGCAAGCCAATTTGGGCGACCAAGGCGTCGTTGGCTGTGCTTTTGGGGTAAACAAAAAACGGGGCTACGTCTTGACTGGTCGAGTGGATGTCCAGCAAGGCATGCGCCGGGTCAAACACCTCTCGCATCTCACGTGCGCGGTCTAGCTCGGGGCTGCGTGTGTCGCCGTTTAGCTCTGCCGCCGACCAAATTCGGTTCAAGTTGTGAACCAACTGACGACTGTCAAATGGCGCGCTGGGGTTGAAGCTCTCATACGCCGCCACGTTGGCAAAACTCAAACTCAAGCTGCCGCGCTCGGGCCGCAACCCAGCATCCAAAAGCGCGCACACCGCCACCATGCCGCAAAACTCATTGCCATGCGTCAACGCATTGATCGCGACCCGCGGGCCTGCTAGCCCGCTGTCAAACAAGAATGCATAAGGCACACCCGTGTTACCGGCGCGATACGCCGACAAGTCGCGCGGCAGCACCTCAAAAAAAGCGCTCGCGTCAGACTCGTGCGAAAGGGTTGAAGGCAGTGATGTGGTCATGCCCCTAAATGTAGCCAAACCAAGTAGCTGCAGCATGATTCAGCCTGACGACACCAAAACCGACTGATGTCAGTCCGTCTAATTGTGGGGCTGTGACATTCAAAATTCATAGCATTAACATCAATGAATCCGGTGACAAAGTACCGATATGAGCCCAAAAATCGCCTCGAAAAGGTAAAAAAGGCATACTCACCAGGTCGTCATTCCTGCGAATGCAGGAATCCAGGTCTAGGTCGCTCCAAAATCGGCCGAACCCTGCCAAAGCTGGATCCCCGCCTTCGCGAGGATGACGGGCGGGCGGGCGGTGGTTCAACTGATGTGGTTTTGCCGGGTGTTCGCGCCTGACACGGGTCTGTCAACTTGTGAGCATTTCTTAAAAGCTCATGCACGAGCGGACTCGGGGATGCGGTGATGTGAGGGTCGCTTCAAATTTTCGACCCGACCCCGGATCTGGGCTCGTCCAACAACCGGCGCAGATCGCAGCAAGCGCGATCTAACCTTTTTTGTTAGGCCACATTCGAGACCCATAGCGTGAGTTGACCTGGTTTCGGGTACGACAATGGCACAGCCAATAGCGAGAACGGCAACTCCGGTGCTTCTCCCAACGGTGTTTCCATTAGGTCGTGCTCACGGCATAGTTCGATTGCGAGCTTCAGATACCTACGCAGCAGCAGTAGCGGCGGAAACTGGTTTCTTTGGGCCAGCCAATCAAGGGCGTCGGTTGCGCATTTCGAGCTGTTGCACGCCCTGCATGCCCAGACCAAATTGTCACCAGCGTTCTTTCCGCCCTTCTTTGTTGGGATCAAGTGATCCACAGAGAGGTGCTCCCGACTTGAGCAGTAACAGCAGGCTTGTGGCAGGATCATCTTTAGCCGATCATCGTCTGCGAGCGGTCCAATATTCATGGTCCCTGCGTTCAGGCCTTTGTACAGGCGCGCTCTGATCATGAAGTGTGTGCGTCCGTAGCCTTCTGCCTTCGATGTGATGGCAGAGTGCGCCATCGCGAGGTTCGCGTATGACCAGTGAAGTAACTCGCCAACAGTGGTAGGTTTCATGTGGCCTAACGTTTGAGCTGAGCGGGCACCACCGGGGTGGTGCTTGGCCCGCGAGACGGATCACGATACGCGCAGCCATTGGGCCGAGTCTCTCATCTTGGCACCAACAGATGAAACTCACCGCAACACGGTAACCGCGACGCCCCACTGATTCCCCGCTTGCGAAACTTCATTCCGGCAACGCGGCACCAGAAGCGACGCTGATGATCCGCACGTTTAACCCCGGCACGCAAGCGAAACCTGTGTCGCCGGTGATGAATGTGCATGCAGCGCCCAAGCTCAGGGCGCGTGCGGCTTGCAACGCGTCTGGCGTCTTCAGGCCCTTCGATGCGCGAATGGCGGTGGCCAAAGTGACCACTTCGGCGCTAAATTCAACGATGGGCGTGCGTTCGAAAAAGGTGTCGTGCGCCGCAGGCGCTGTTTTGTCGCCCGCTCTCAATGGCTTGACTCTGAGGCAACCTCAGATTTGCGATACTGCGACTCATGCGCATCGTTGGTAACCAAAATCGTGATCTGGACGCCAAGCGTCTCACGCCCCAAGAGGCTTGGCAGCGGGGGCGTGTACTGGATGCGATGCTGCCCAATCCACCCATGACTGGCCACGGCGTGACGCGTCTGACGCACGCGCAGCGCAATGCCCAAGACGATACCCGCATGCTCGCAATCGCTCGCAGGCTGAAAACATTGCAGGCAAAAAATGGCACAGCCTGATCGGCTGTTGCACCTTTTGCAGCGCTTTGCGGAGGAAGCCGTCCAATACGTTTTAGTGGGAGGTCACGCGGTGCGGCTGAATGGGTTTGTGCGCAGCACCGAAGACATTGACATCTCGTTGCCGTCGTCGATAGACAACGGGCGCAAAGTCATTCGCGCACTGAGCTTTTTACCCAGCAGTTCAGAACTTGATCCGGCGTGGTTTGAGGTTGATCCAGCCCAGCCGGACCACATCCGGGTGGCAGACGATTTGCTGGTGGATTTGTTGTTTGCGGCCAATGGGCAAACATTTGAGTCGCTACAGCCTCATGTGCGCCGCATCGTGGTTGACGGCGTGCAAATCGCAACGCTGGATATCGACGGTTTGCTTAAAACCAAAACCGACTACCGCGACAAAGACCTGATTGACATTGGTGTGCTGACCCGTCTCAAGCGGGAGCTGGGCTAGCCCGCATATTTCACCGTGACCGTGTTTTTGCGGCGTTTTGTCGAGGCAAACGTGGTCATTGCTATCAAATCCAATTTTTACCGTCGCAAAAACACTCGGCACCCATCGCAGCCCCGTAGCGGGCGCGGCGCCGCACCGCCTGCCTTGCAGGGGCATTGAGCCCCCGACGCGGTATGCGGCACGCCGCTGCATCCCGCTGCGGGGCGCGCTGGATGCCGTCACGGTGAAATATGCGGGCTAGGCGCAGGCTGCGAGCGAGACCGTGAGATACCGTCTCTCGGCTCGAAATCCACGTCCATTGCGATCACCATTTATGTGAAAAAATATGAAAATTCATAGCAATGGAATCAATGAATCCGGTGACCAGAGGCCAAAAAGTCACCGAAAATGATCGACGCCGGTGCTTTGGACCAAACTGCGCGGGTTTTCGCGGTCGTTGGCGCTGAAAATCGCGATCAGTCTTGCCGCAAACACTCAATCGGCAGCAACTTAGACGCACGTCTTGCCGGGTAGTAGCCAAAGAAGAGGCCGACGGCGGTTGAAAACAGCACCGCGGTCAAGATGTGGCTGGCGCCCAGCACCATTTCGATCTTGCCAGTCGTATTGACTCCCCACACCCCGAGCGCGGCGAGGGCCACGCCGACCATGCCGCCGATGACGCACAGGGTCACGGCCTCACTCAAAAACTGCACCAAGATGTGGCTGGGCTTGGCGCCTATGGCCATGCGGATGCCGATTTCGCGCACGCGCTCGCTCACGCTGACCAACATGATGTTCATGATGCCGATGCCGCCCACGAGGAGCGAAATTGCGCCGACCACGCCCAAACCGATGCTCAAACCCGCGCCGATGGCTTCGCCGGTTTGGGCGATGCTGGCCAAGTTGGTGATTTGAAAGTCGTCCGCTTTGTCGCCGGTGATGCGGTGGCGGTCGCGCAGCAGCTCGGCGATGTCGCGCTCGGCCTCTTTCATGCTGGCTTCGTTTTTGGCTTGGGCGTTGACGTAATGCACGGTGCGCGGGCGCTGCATCCGCACGGGGATGGCGGTGATTGGCACGACCAGCAACTCGCCCAAGTCTGTGCCGTCTAAGGTGCGACCACTGCCGCCCAGCACGCCGATGATGGTGAATGGCCGCCCGTCAACCCGCAGGGTTTGGCCGATAGGGTCGCGCTTGAAGTAGTAATTGCTCGCGATTTTGGAGCCGATCACGATCACGCGACTGGCTGAGCGCACGTCGCTGTCGGCAAACGCCACGCCTTTGTCAACGGCCCAATTTCGCAGGGCAAACATGTCGGGTGTGACCCCAAGCACCACCGAGTTGCTGTTGTCTTCGCCGTACAGCACCTGAAAATAGCCTTGCAAAGTAGGCGCTGCGCCGCGAAGACTCGGCAGTTTGCTCATGGCGACCGCGTCGTCGATGGTCAATGTGGGCGCTTCGTTGGTTCGCCTGCGCGCGCCCCCTTCGGTGGGAGTGCCGGGCTGCACGATGAGTTGGTTGCTGCCCAGCACAGCCAGCTCTTTGTTGATGAATACCCGCACCGCGTCACCCACGCTGAGCATCAGCACAACCGAGGCAATGCCGATGATGATGCCCAGCATGGTCAAAGCTGTGCGCAGCCGGTTGGCCGCCAGCGAGCGAAAGGCTTCTTGCAGGGTTTGCAACAGACTCATGTGCTTGCTCCATGGGTTGGCGTTGGCGTTGGCGTTGGCGTTGGCGTTGGCGCATCGGGGCTGCCGTCAAACACGATCACGCCGTCTTTGAGGCGCACCAAGCGCTTGGCGCAGCTGGCGACATCGGGCTCGTGGGTGACGATGACGATGGTGAGCCCGCGTTGCTGATTCAGCTCACCAATCAAATTGAGTACTTCTTCAGTGGTTTTGGTGTCTAAATTGCCGGTAGGCTCGTCGGCCAACAGCAGCGGCGGGTCGTTGACCAAGGCCCGCGCAATCGCCACCCGCTGTTGTTGGCCGCCACTGAGCTGGTTAGGCATGCGGTGGCCCAGGCCGCTTAAGCCCACTTGATCGAGCAAGGTTTGCGCCCGTGCGCTGGCTTGCGCACGCGACTGGCCCGCGTAGAGCATGGGCAGGGCGACGTTTTCCAGCACATTCATGCGTTTGAGCAAATTGAAGCTTTGGAACACAAAGCCGATGGTTTGGTTGCGCACATGGGCATGCTGCGCGGCGCTCAAAGCCGTCACATCGCGGGCGTTGAGGTAGTACGAGCCGCCATCCGCGCGGTCAAGCAAGCCCAGCAAATTCATCAAGGTGCTCTTGCCCGAGCCGCTTGGCCCCATCAGCGCCAGGTAGTCGCCCTTTTTGACGTCCAAGTCAATGCCGTGCAGCACCGGCGTGACGACATCGCCATTGCGGTAGCTTTTGGTCAAGCCAGCCAGCGAAATCAGGCTCATTTTTTGGCGGCTGGCTCAGCGCTTCGGGTGATGACTTCGTCGCCGGGCTTGATGTCGCCCGAGATCAACTCGGTGAATCGGGTGTTGGAGATGCCAATCGTCACCTCGCGCAGTTTGGGCACTTGCTTGTCGCCTACGGTGTACACGCGGTACACCTTGCGTCCGCCCTTGGTGGCGGTGAGCACGCCGTCGTCTTCGGCGCGGGCTTTGGCGGCGGCGGCCTTTTCGCTTGCGTCGGCGGCTGTGAGCGTGGCTGTGGCTGATGCCGCTTGGACAGAACCCGAAGCCGCTGCGCTTGCAGTGGGGCTTGCCGCAGCCGCCGCTTTGAGCGCGTCTTCGTCGGGCTTGAAGCGCAGCGCCGCCGTGGGCACGCGTGTCACTTTGGGCTTGCTGGCCACCACGATCTTGGTCTGCGCGGTCATGCCAGGCTTGAGCAACTCGTCCGCGTTGTCCACGTCAACAATGATCGTGTACGTCACCACGCCTTGCTGGCTGGCCGAGTTGAGGCGAAATTGCTGCACCTCGCCTTCAAACTCGCGCTCGGGGTAAGCGTCTACCGTGAAGCGCACGCTTTGCCCTTTTTTGATGAGCCCGACATCGGCTTCGCTGATGTTGGTTTGGATCACCATTTTGCGCAAATCGCGGGCCAGCAAGTAGAGGTCGGGCGTTTGAAAGCTTGCCGCCACGGTTTGGCCCACATCGGTGTTGCGCCGTACCACCACGCCGTCGATGGGCGAGCGAATCACCGAATTGTCCAAATCGGTCTGAGCCGACTCCACTTGCGCACGTGCCACATCGACATTGGCCACGGCCACATCAAGCTCGCGTCGGCCTTGGTCTAGCGTCAGCGCCGAGATAAAACCCTCAGCCACCAGCTTGCTGTTGCGCTCAAAGTTCGCCTTGGCCAACACCTGTGCTGCCTCGCTGGCTGCCAGCTGCGCCCGGGTCTGCCGCAGGCGAGCCTGCAGGTTGGCTGGGTCCAGCTTGATCAAAATCTGTCCCTTGGTCACCCGGTCATTGAAGTCAGCGCGGCGCTCCAGCACCGTGCCGCTAACCTGCGTGCCCACGTTGACCGTCGTCACTGGTTGCAGGGTTCCCGTCGCAAGCACCACCTGTGTGATCGCACCCTCATCGATCGGCGCGGTGCGAAACTTGGGCTCAACGGGTTTGGGTGGTCGCTGGCTATAAGCCCAGTACCCGCCGCCAGCAATTGCTGCGACTACGGCGGCAATGCCGCTTCGTTTGATCCAAGTTTTCATCGGGAGGCTTCAATGTGGGGCAGGTGGGCAGTGTAGTTCTGTCTCGTTGCCGGACTGGGATTTGCGTTTTGAACATTCAACATTCAATATTCATAGCATCAAAACCAATCAAATCGGTGACCAACAGCCGATTTGACCTAAAATTTGCTCGCAACCCGGCAAATTAACTTCCAGAGAGACTCATCGCACCCGCGCCGGGAAATATCCGAGTTTGTTTTGAACTTCGCTGTCGTGCGCGGGTACAACAATCAGCTCAGGGTCTAGGGCCAGCGCCGCTTGGATTTGCTCGATTGCGTGTTGAGTTTGGGTGCGATCTTGGTCAACGAAAAGACTCGCTGGCCAAAACTTGGGAGCCGCTTTTTTCAGTGCCGACACGCTCCAGATGACGTCACCCACAAAGAAATAGCGCTTGCCTGACGTGACCGTCACAAAAACTCCCATCGAGCCCGGCGTGTGCCCAAAAAGCGGCACCAAAACAACCGAGCCGTCTTTGAACACATCCAGGCTGCGCTCGAACCCCATATAAGCCGAGCCGTTGAGCGCAACGGGTTGCCAATTCAAGTCGCGACCATCGACTTGCGAAGGCCAAGCCCGCCCACCGTTGGCATTTGGGTTCTTCAGGTAGGCATGTTCGGGCTCGGTCAGCCAAATTGGCACGCCTGCAAAATCAGACAAACCGCTTGCGTGATCCCAATGGCTGTGGCTGAGCAAAATGGCTGAGATATTGGCCATGCCAGCGCCAGCCAATTGGCTTTTCGCGGTTGAAATCACGTCTCCGTATTTGAAGAACAAGCGCTGCCAACGCGGCATGTCTTGCTCGTATTGGGCCGCAATTTGACTGCCCATGCCGGTATCGAGCAGGAGGCTTTCATCGCCGCGTTCGATCAAAAATGCCGAAAAATTGCTATCCACCGACTTGCCGAAGTCGCCGCCCTTGAACAGCAGGCCCTCGCTGGTGGTGACATGCCCGGTTTTGATGACTGAAAACTGCACGTGTGCGCGGGGCCGGGGCGTTTGCGTTGGCGCGGGCGGGCCCGTGGTTGCGGACGTTGCTGCAAACGCCGTGAGTGCGAATGCCATGACCGCTGAAAAAAGTCGCGCCAACAGGGTTTGCTCGTTCATGAATAAGCCTTGGAATGGTTAAAAACCAAATCATCAAGCTTGGAGTAAGCTCCAATGTCAAGCGAAAAATGATCGAATTTATGAACATTGGCGAACTGGCCCGTGCAACCGGATTGAGCACCGACACGTTGCGGTTTTACGAAAAGAGCGGATTGATCGAACGCCCCGATCGATCCGCAAACGGCTATCGCCGATACACGACCGAACACGCAGAGCGCGTGAATTTGGTCAAAACCGCCAAAGCGCTGGGCTTTAGCTTGGCAGAAGTTCGCGGCGTGCTGCCCAAACTCGACCACGGCACGCTTACCCGAGGCGAGATCGAGTCGCGTTTAACCGCCAAACTGGTCGACATCGAGCGGCAAATGCAACACCTGCAAGCGCTCAAAGATCATTTGCTGGCGACGGCGAAAACGTTGACGTGTGAGGCGAGTGATCCGATTTCTGTGGTGCTTTGATGTGATCAAAAAGTGTAGCAACGAACGCAATGAATCCGCAGATCAAGTGCCGAACGTTCGTTGAAATCAGACTGAGACCGCTTTTTCGAGCCACGCGACCATGCGCGCTGGCTGTTCGTGCAACACCCAATGGCTCGCGCCTTCGATTCGGGTGATTTGGAGGGTCGGGATGTGGCGATCCAAGCCGTCTAGCAAGCAGGGCAACAAGGCGGTGTCGTTCATGCCCCAGGCAATTGATGTGGGCACATTGATCTGCAGCATGCTGTCGGGCAGGTCAATCGTGTGCGCTGTGTCGGGGCGCAGCGGCGACGCGCGGTAGTAATTGCAGCCCCCGTGCAGCCCCATGCCCCAAACTTGGGCGTAGGTGTTTTTCACGGCCGGTGTCATCCATGCCGGACTTTCGCCGCCACTCATACCGCTCAAAAACACCCACAAGCGGGCAAAGTCACCGGCAGCGAGCAGCTCGGGCGCGTCCTCGCGCGCCAAGAAGTTCATGTAGTCGCTGGCGCGTTGCTGAACCGGGTTGCTTTTTAGCTCGCGCAAAAAGGGCCCGGGGTGGGGCGAGTTGACGATGCACAGCCGCGCCATGAG
>JANOPN010000157.1:0-4172 GCA_031421855.1 Comamonadaceae bacterium | reverse complement strand
TCCAGACTTGCCGCAAATCGTCGCATTTCGCAACCAGCTCATTTACGGCTATGCCACGGTGAAAGTTGGCACAGTCTGGAACGTGCTGCAAAACGCCCTGCCGCCTTTGGTAGTTGCGGTGCAGGCCTTGCTCGATGAGCTTGGGCAAGCCTAGGCTGTGGCGCCTCCCGTGTTTTTGATTGATCTTTTCTGCGCCTTGGTTGCTACTGAAAAAACAGCATTCAACGACCATTCCACGGGAGCTAACAGCCTGTAAGGCACTGAATTCTCCCCAACAACAGCCCAGCTTCTATCGATCGAAATCGGGGCGCGGAGTTTGCGGATTGGGACGTGCGGGGGTAGGGCATGAAGCGCTGTCATCGATAGGACTTACGCAGAACCGTTCATGGCATTTGTGTTTGCCGCCCCCGCTGCAACGCTGCGGGGGCGGCAACAACGCTCAGCCCGCACCAGCGCTCAACCGAAAATCGATTCGGCGCGCAAAAGGCGGAAAAATTGGTGGGTCACCTCGATGATGCTGCCATGCTGGCCGTGAATCGGGCGCTCGCCGTTTTTCTGGGATTGGCCTGACCGATGTCGAACAACTGACGAGGATTCCTTGGGTTCGCACCACGCGTGCCTTCGGCGACACGACCGATGAACGCCTAAAATCAGTCCATGAAAATTCTCCTCTCAAACGACGACGGTTTCCAAGCTCCCGGCATCATTGCTTTGTACGAGGTATTGAAGACTTTTGCTGATGTGGTCGTGATCGCACCTGAGCAAAACAACAGCGCCAAATCAAATTCGCTTACCCTGAATGCGCCCCTTTATGTGAGCAAGGCCGAGCATGGGCCGGTGGCTGGGTTTCAGTACATCAATGGAACACCGGCAGATTGCGTTCATTTGGCGCTGACGGGCATGCTGGGTTTTCGCCCCGATATGGTGGTCTCAGGCATCAACAACGGTGCCAACATGGGCGACGACACGATTTACTCAGGCACGGTGGGCGCTGCGATGGAGGGCTATTTGTTTGGCGTTCCGGCGGTGGCGTTTTCCCAAGTTGCCAAAGGCTGGGGGCATTTGGCAGATGCCGCTGCCCGTGCGGGGCAAATCGTGCAGCAACTTGCGTCGGGCATCACGCTAGATGCGCCGCCGTTCTTGGTTAACGTGAACATCCCCAATTTGCCTGCGGCTGAGCTCAAGTCGACGCAAGTCACGCGCTTGGGTCGCCGTCATTCGGCTGAAAAGGTGCACAAGCAGCAAAGTCCACGCGGCGACACGATGTACTGGATTGGCGGCGCCGGTGTCGCCAAAGACGGCGGGCAGGGCACTGATTTTTACGCAACCGCAGGCGGCCATGTGTCGCTCACGCCGCTCAACATCGACCTCACGCTGCACAGCGGCTTGCAGGCCTGGGGTCAGCGCTGCGCGAGCTGGGGCTGATGGCTGAGTCCAAGCCCACGCATGCTGCGGGTGCGCCGCTCAAGCGCCCGCGTTTTCCGGCTAGTTTGCCGCCAACTGCGGTGGGATCGCTGCCTTTTGATGCTATCAACAATATAGCATCAAATCCAATGAATCCGGTGACCAACGGCGGATTTGCCACCAAAACATCGCTTTCGAGGGGTTTGAGCGTCGCCTCAGCTCAAACGGCGACATCGACTCAGCAAAGCGCCGCTCGACAGGCCGATAAGCCGGTCGCGGCATCGCAAGGCGTTGGTTTGGTGGGCGAGGTATTTCGCCGCCAAATGGTCAGTCGGCTGCGTGCGAGCGGGGTTGCCAACGAGGCGGTTTTGGACGCGTTTGCCCAAGTGCCGCGCCACTGCTTTGTTGACCCTGGCTTGGCCAGTCAAGCGTACGAAGACACAAGCCTGCCCATCGGCTTGGGTCAAACGATCTCAAAACCCAGTGTGGTTGCTCGCATGCTGGAGTTGTTGCTGGCCGCGCCGGGCGCGAGCGCCGCGCAAGCCGCAGGCCGTGGCTCGTCAGGGCGAGCGCTAGCTGCGCGTGTCTTGGAGATTGGCACCGGCTGCGGGTATCAGGTCGCGCTGCTTGCGCATTTGGCGCTGCATGTGACCAGCATCGAGCGTTTGTCCGGCTTGCATGACAAAGCCGTCAAGAACCTCGAACCGCTTGGTTTGGTCAATATTGAGTTGTTGCTGGGTGACGGCATGCTTGGGCACGCGCGCTCTGGCCCCTATTTGGGCATCATTGCGGCGGCGGGTGGTGAGGCGATTCCGCAGGCCTGGGTCGACCAATTGGCACCCGGTGGACGAATCGTTGCGCCTGTCGCGGGCGTCGATGGTCAACAATGGCTCACGGTTGTTGACAAACGACCCGACGGGCTCAAGGTGCAACGCTTGGCCGTGGTGCAATTTGTCCCCCTAAAATCGGGTGTGGGCTGACCTGCCGGATTGCCGTGCGTGTCGGCCAGTGCCACATCACCGAAAGCCTCGAATGCGTTATTTCCCCCACGCCGTGTTGTCGCACGGTGCCCGCTACTTGACTCGTTCGCTGGCCAGCGCAGCCCTGGTGCTGTTAGTTGCCGGTTGCGCCACCCGCAGCCTCACGCCTGCTCCGGTCGAAGATCGCATGCGCCCGGTTGCGACCACGCCAGCACCTGTTGCAGCAACTCCGGTCGCGACAAGCCCGTCGGCTGTCGTCGTCACGACGCTGCCAGCCGCCACGCCAGTTGCGCCGGTTGTGCTGCCTTATGGGGCTGAAAACGCGGGCAAACCGGGTTACTACACGGTCAGGCCCGGCGACACCCTGCTGCGAATCGGTCTTGAGAACGGCCAAAAAGCGCGTGACATCGCACGCTGGAACAGCATTGACAACCCAAACAAAATCGAGGTTGGCATGGTGCTGCGGGTGCTCCCACCCGGCCCCGACACGGTCGCACCCGTTGCGGTCACGCGACCTGTGAGCACCGGTACGGCCGTCGTCACCACCGCCATTGCGCCGCCGGTTGCGGGGGCATCGGCTGCGGTAGCCGATACCGATTTGACCTTCGCTTGGCCAGCGCGCGGCAACATCATCGCTACCTTTGATGGTGAGCGCTCGCTGGGTATCGACATCGCGGGCAAGCTGGGCGACCCCGTCACCGCCTCGGCGGACGGCCAGGTCATCTACGCGGGCGCGGGCCTTCGCGGCTACGGCAACTTCATCATCGTCAAACACAACAACACGTTTTTGACCGCCTATGCCAACAACCAAACTTTGCTGGTCAAAGAAGACCAAGTCGTACGCAAAGGGCAAAAAATCGCCGAAATGGGCCAAAGTGACTCCGACAAGGTCAAGTTGCACTTCGAGGTCAGGCGAATGGGCAAATCGATCGACCCCATCAAAATGCTGCCCGCGAAGCCTCTGTGACGGTTGTTGGACCCTTTTAGGAGGCTTAAATGGCCTGGCCTGTGTTGGTATTTGACATCGAGTCGATTCCTGATGTCGCTGGGCTTCGGGCCTTGAATGGTTTGGCCGCCGACATGCCCGATGCCGAGGTCTACGCACTGTGGAAGGCCGAGCGCGAGTCACAAAAGAAGAGCGACTTCGCGCCGCTGCACCTGCAACGCATTTTGTGCATCAGCATGGTGTTTCGCGCCTCAGATGGGCTCAAGGTGCACTCGTTGGTCGACCGCGACGGCACCAGCGAAGGCCGCGTCATCCAGCAGTTTTATTCAACCGTCGAGCGAAAAGTACCTCAGCTGGTGAGCTGGAACGGCGGCGGGTTTGATCTGCCCGTGCTTCATTTGCGGGGCATGATTCACGGCGTTCAAGCCACCCAGTATTGGGAAATGGGTGAGGGCGGGGACGCCACGAGTCGCGAGTTCAAATGGAACAACTACATCGGTCGCTACCATTTGCGTCACCTTGACTTGATGGATTTACTCAGCATGTACCAAGGCCGTGCGGCTGCGCCCTTGGATGCCATGGCGAAGTTGTGCGGGTTTCCAGGCAAATTGGGCATGGACGGGTCCATGGTCTACAGCGCCTATCTGAATGGGCAAACCGAAGACATCCGGCGTTATTGCGAAACCGACGTGATGAACACCTACTTGCTCTACTGCCGGTTTCAAAAAATGCGCGGTGGCTTCACCGAGACCGAGTACGACAACGAGATCGCCTACGTCAAAGAGTCGCTCGCACAAATCGATGAGCCCCATTGGGTCGAATATCTGGCCGCTTGGGGCTGA
>JANOPN010000156.1:0-23235 GCA_031421855.1 Comamonadaceae bacterium | reverse complement strand
GGTGGTTTTGGCGCGAGTTGGCTGCGCATGCTCGCCAGTTGGCCGGTGCATTTTGTCCCGCGCGGCGCCGTGGGGCAAATTGCAGCCGTTCGAGCCAGCGACTTGGCCATGGCTTATGCCAGCTTGGCTGCCAAACCCAGCCTCATCAACCACCGCGAAGCCAATTTAGGCGGCACGCGGCTTTTTGCCTACGCGCAATACCTGCAAATGCTGCGCGGGGTTGAGCGAACCGAGCATGCCGCCAAACCGGCGCTGCAAATTCCCATGCCCAACTGGGTCATGCGCATGGGCGCGCACCTGTGCGACGTGGGCCGGTTCAGCCCATTCAGCTACGGACACTGGATCTTGCTGCAACGCGACAACGTCCCGCGCCCCAACCACCTACCCGAGCTGCTGGGCCGCCCACCCGAACCGGTTGAATATGAGCGGGTGCGCTTGGCGGACGATTTTCGGATGTCTTGATGGCGTAAGTTACTCCTGATTGAGAAGCAATAAACCCAATGAATTCGGTGACCAAGCGCCTAATCAACGGCTCTCTTGGGTCGATGGGGCAGTTCAACGCTGAGGCGCTGAGGCCGCAGAGGACTGAGAAGAGGGTTTTGTGGTATTCCGAGTGCATTTTTGGCACTTGGTCACGGTATTCATTGAGTTTGTTGCTATAAATATAGTAGTGAAACGAGAATTCAACTCAAGCCAAAATGTGGCAATGTAAGACCTGACCACGACGACCCTTCTATTTGCACTGTCGTCGTCGCCGCGCCTTGCTGGGACAATTTTGTGTAATTCCTAAGCGTCTTACAATAGGCTGATCGATAGGAGTTCGTAAAATGATCGCCGCAACACTCTCCAGCAAATTTCAAATTTCAGTGCCGAAAGCCATTCGCGATGCCATGCAACTCAAAGCGGGTCAGAGGCTCGCCTTTTTGCGGGTGGGTAACAGTTTGAGGTTGGTGCCAGTGCGCGATCTGGACACGCTTTTTGGCATCGCGAAAGGTGCTGGTACCGACGACATTCGAGATCGAAGCACGCGACGGGATGACGTGCTCGACAACATCAAAAACTGATCGTGCGGTTATTGGACAGCTGTGTGTGGGCTGAAATGCTCACCGGGTCGCAGACTGGGCGTGTTCACCTGCCTTTGCTCCAGCATCCACGGGACATTCTGATGCCAACTACTGTGTTGTTTGAGCTGAGTAAGTGGCTGGCGAGAACCATGGATGCTGCGGACATTGATGGTGTTTTGATCACGTTATTGTCAACCCATGTGGTTGTGCCCGATGTGTCAATTGCGCTGAACGCTGCGGAGCTCAGCGCCGCGCACAAATTGCACGCGCTGGACGCACTCATCTATGCCACAGCAATTGAGCACAAGGCCACACTCGTGACTTGTGACGCACATTTCAAGGGCCTGCCCGGCGTGGACTACACGCCAAAGCTCGCGTGATTGCCTTCAAAATTGCTTGATTGGGTGCATCGCTCACATGCGTCGGCTGTCATTCCAGCGCAGACATGGAGTCTATGAGTGGTCGCATCGACAACAAACAGCCACTGGATCCCAGCCGAAGCTGGGATGACAGCCATCGGTGTTTAAGACCGTCAGCCAATCGGGCAAGATCAGTAGAGACCTATAGATCAGATCGGCGCTTGGTGCGCACCCAGTTGGCTGGATACAGGCCCGACGGATAAACTAAATTTCACCCGTGTCTCCGCCCAAACTGCGCAGCACGCCTCGCCAAAGAGCCTCACGCTCTTGTGAGGGTTGTGGGTCTTGCTTGGCGCTGGAGTATGGCCAAACAGACATCACAACCATGGCAATGCCTGTTGACGGTTGAACAAACATAGCCTGACCGTACACGCCCATCATTGCGAACGTGCGCTGTCGAAACGGGTGTAGCCAAAACTGATAGTCGTACCCAGCAAACGGTGTTGCAACCCGAGGCCGAAGGTGTTTGGGCTGGCGCGATGGGTCCGTCGCATCGAGCAAAAATTGCTTTGAAATGACTTGGTGCCCACCGACCCGGCCGTCATTGGTCATCAACACGGCGAGTCGCCCCCAGTCGCGCAGCACCGCGCTGAAATAGCCATATCCCGCATCTTGGCCATCTGGCGACGTCCGCCAAAAAGCGCTGGCCTCCGCGCCCATGGACTTGCCCAGCTCATTCTCGGCCGGCTCAGCCATGCCGCGCGTGGCAAGTGCCAACGCCGGCGTCATCAAAACCGCCCGACGAAGCAAGTTAGCGCCGTGCTGTTGGGATTTTTTCGCCTCAAAATGCATAGCATCAACCCCAATGAATCCAGTGACCAGATGCCGATTTTGCTCAAAAAATCAGGATTTTGGGTATCCCACGATGTCCGCAAGCGCTGGCAGGCCGCTCACGGCGTATGAGGCCAAGCGACCGCCCATGACGGCGCCTTCTACGCTGCCGACGTTTAGGCCGGTGTAGATCCAGTCTCCGGTGATGACGAGGTTGGCAAACCCGGTTTCCCACGCCTTGATGCGGGCGGCGGTGCTGCCGGGTGGGGACGTGACGTAGCGCTCGGTGGGGTCGATGTTGGCGCGCCAAAACTGTTGGTTGAAGCGGGCTGTGCCCACGCCTGCAGTGGCGGGGTCGTGGTTGTGCAACAGGCTGAAATCAAGCCCCATGGGGTCGCCGGGTGGTGAGATGGCATTGGTGGTGGCGTTGGGCAGCAGCGGCCCCATGGCGACTTGAAGGTACTGAATGCATTGGGCTTTGACTCGTGCATAGGCGCGCGCCGGGTAGCCGTGGTCGCTGAATGGGGGGGGTGCTTCGTAGTCGTCCATCGCGCCTGAGAAGTACCACAACGACTTCGGTGCGTCGCTGGCGGGCCAGCTCTCCCATGGCAGGAGATGGGTGAAATCAACTTGGCCGTCAATCGGGTTGAGGTAGGTTGCCCCCACCACGCAATCGGTGGGGTTTTTGAAGGGGATGTCCCAACCCAGCTCGGTGGTGGTTTGGTTCATCCAGATCTGCATGGTTTGGGTCTGCACGGTGGTGACTTTTTCAACCATGTTTTGCCACTTCGGGCTGGCGGCGAGCAGTTCGGGGCACAGGTAGGGGATGGCAGCGATTGAAATTCCAAAGACGATTTGGTCAAAGTCGGTGCCTGCGACCAAGGTGGTGGTGCTCACCGGTTGCCACGGTGTCCACCAGCTCTCTAGGTCGATGTCTTGGGCTGCAAGTGCAGCGCCTTCGTTGAGCTGCGCATAGTGCGGATGCCCCGGCCATGATGGCAGGCCTTTGACCTCAAATAGCGGCTCGTAACTCAGCGAATCGGCGTTGACCATAGTGGCTTGCACGCCCATTTGAATGCTTGCAATCGCTGTTTGGTCAGCGTTCAGTTTGAGCGACTCGACTTTGTGAAAGAACGCGAACTTCACGCCGCGCTTGCGCAAAACTTCATAGATCGGCGCAATCACGGTCTCGCCCGTGCCCGCTGCAAACAACCATGCAAACGCGCCCATGTAAGCAAAGCTGCGCAGTGTCCAGTGCAAATACGTGCCCGCCGCCATCAATGCCGTGCGGCTGGTGTCACCTTGGGGGTATTGGTAGCTCAAGTTGGTGGTGTTGAGCGCCATGGGCGAAGCAATCGTGAGTGGGCTGGCACCGTGGCGGGCCAGCCAGTCGCTGAAGTTCTCGTCGTCGATGGAGTCAAAACCTTTGTTGACGATGTCGTCGGCAATCGTGCCGCGAACCAAGGCCAAAATGAAGTCCATGACGATGCACAAGCGGCGTATCTCCGTGTTGCCTTGCCCGATGTTCTGTAGCGCATGCACCAGCCACTGAGTCGCCTTGCCAATCACGGCCAAAACCTCACCGCCAATCGACAGCGGATCGCTCACGGCGTGGCGAACTTGCGCCAATACCGCGCGGCCAATGGTGTGCTCCAAGCCATGCGCAGAAAACGAGCTGTGAGGTTGCTGGTCGTAGAGTTTTTCAATGAACTCAATCGCAGAGCCCATCCAATGCTCAATGGTTTGGAGCGAGCTGGGGTCTTGTGGCAGGCGGTCGTTGGTGGGGGCCGTGAATGGCCAGCGGGTCAAGCCGCCGTTGACGTATTCCCACATCAGAACGAAGCTGCCGGGGTGAAAGGCTTGCTCAAATGTCGCAAGTGGCGCGGTTGACGGCCGGCCAAGGGCTTCGTAGGCGCGGGCCATTAAGGGCAGGGCGTTGTAGTAGCAGCCCAAAAACCCATGAATACCGTGCTCTTCGATTCGATCATTGGGGCCTCGTGCCGTGGCGCACTTGCCGCCCAATCGCCAGCCCATTTGATAGACCGTGATGTCAAAATTGTCTTGCCAGTTGGGTTGACTGGTCAGCTCAAAGACGGTGGTGAGGGCTGAAATGCCGCCGCCTAAAACGGCGATTTTTTTCGGTGTTTTCGAACCTGTGCCTAGATGTGTTGCCATGTGTGCTCCCTGTTGAAAGCACTTATGTTACGCCGCAATCGTGAGCTTCAGGCTAGTCTTGCCAACCGGCCTCGCGCAGGGCGGTCACGAATCGATCCAAGTCAGTTGGGTTCGTGAACGGATGCCCGTGTTTGAGCGCGGACATCGGGTACGGGCCATGCTGTGCTGCCAACCTGATCGCCGCATGGGCTTCGTCATCCAAGCCCGCAGCGCTGGCGCAAGCGGCCACTAAGTAGTGGTTGAAAAACCAATCCGCGCGTTTGGCCGCGGCCGCGCGGGCAAACGTCAATGCCTCAAGGTACTGGCCTTGGGTGAAACATGCGATGGCTCGGGTGCGAATCCACAGGCTGACGTGTGGGTCGTTGTGGCTGGCATCAATGGCTTGCAATGCAAACTCATGGGCTTCGTCGGCCTGACCTGAGAAGGCATGCATGCGACCCAGCTCGCCAGCAGCGGCGGCAAACTGCGGATAAATTTGCAGGGCAGTCGTCAGCGACGTGATCGCGCGGTCAACTTGGCCAGTAAAAGACCAAGCCGTGCCCAGCGTGAAGTGCGCGAAACTGTCGTGCTCGTCGTTCAGTACCGCGCGTTGCGCCAATCGCTGCGCGGCGGCAATTTCTTGGCGTGGGTCGGCTGACCAGCCCGCCCAAACCTTGGAAAACGACACAAACGCCAACAGCGACAGTGCCGCTGGGTCGTCCGGGTTCAACGCCAGGGCGAGATCAAGCTGCGCGCGCGCCTTGTCCAAGTGCTCACGGGTCGAGCGCCAAAAATGCCAGCGCGCGCGCATCAACAAGTCCCAGCGCTCCAACTCGTTTGGGGCCGCTTTTTGGGTGATGTGTTCTTGGTGCTTGAGGTACACAGGCTCAATGGCGCTGGTGATCGCACCGGCGATTTCGTCTTGCACCGCAAACAGATCTTCCGGCGAGCGATCAAATCGCTGGCTCCACAGGGTCTCGCCGTTCAGTGCGTCAACGAGTTCGGACGTGACGCGCAGCACATTGCCCGCTTTGCGCACCGTGCCGTACACCACATAACGAACACCCAGCTCAGCGGCGACGCGTTGGGCGGCAACCGCTTCGCCTCGGTAAGTGAATGACGAGTTGCGCGAAGCAACGAAAAGCCAGCGCGAACGCGTCAAGTGGGTGATGACGTCTTCGGCGATGCCATCAGAAAAATAATCGCTGCCCGGCTCGGTGTTGAGATTAGTAAAAGCCAACACGGCAACCGAGCGCTTGAGGGCTACAGGCGTTGGTTCAGCCAGGGGCTTGGGCGCAGCAGTGGGCGGCGAGCCCAATTCAAGCACTTGCAGTGTGAAGCAATAGCCTTTGCCAGCAACAGTCGTGATGCTGGCGCTGCCCATGATTTTGCGTAGCGCAGACACGTGGACTTGAAGATTGTTTTCTTCAACCACCAAGTTGGGCCAAACGCGGTCAAAAAGCTCGGACTTGGTAACGACTTCGCCCGGGCGCTCCGCCAACACACACAAAACGTCAAATGCCCGCGCACCGATGGCGACGACTTGGTCGCCTCGAAACAAAGCCCGGCTGCGCCTTTGCAGGCAAAACTCACCAAAAACCCAATCTGCGCTCAAGTCGTACCCAGTGTTGTTTATTCGAATGCTTGATTTTCGACGATCTTTAAGGACTTTTCAGCTTGATGCGATGGATTTGTGTGGGGTTGTGGTGTACAGCGCGGCAATACAACGCATGAATGGCGGATGTGCTACCCGGCTGCCTTGGCGCGGTGTCGGTTGGCAATTGAAGTGTATTTAGGTACTAAAAAAATTGAAACCGGGACTTTTTAGGCCCACCAATTCAGGACGCTTAAGGTTTTGCCATGCTTCCTTAAGTACTTTTTGGGGTGAATTCGAGACACTGCACCTGTCACGCATCAAACCCGGACCACGCTGCAAACAGCGCCGGGGTCGAGCAGCAGTGAAGAGGTTTTGGCGTCAGACCGGTGGGACGAACCCCCGGCAGCCAGCCTCTTCACCCTTCGACATCCTTCGACACCCGTCGTTTCGTCAGCCCGCTTTGGAGTCAACACCATGTACCAAGTCATCGAGAGCAAAAGCGCCCGCGACCCCATGAAAAAAAGTGGCGCAACACTCACGGCCATTTCGCCCGAGCGCGGTGCGGGCAACGGTCGACAGGTTGTTTGGAAAGACACCATCATCTTGACCCAAGACGGTCGCTTTTTGATGGCGGTGGCCATTGGCCCGGATGGTAGGGTCTGGAGCTACCGAGACGGCTTGATCAATGACGAGACGCCGCGCATGCGCTGCACTAATTTGTACGCCGACACGATTGCGGTCGGATTTGACCGCGAAGGCCGCGCCGTTGTCTTTGCTGCCTTGGGATTGGAGATGGACTACGCCATTTGCACCGACACCGGTCGCATGCATTGGACAGCGCCACGGGCTGCCCATTTACCAAAAGTACAAGACGCCACCGAGATTTCGCAGATTTACACCCACCGAAGCGACGACGACAACTTACACATTGGCGTGATGTTCAAAATCTCAACCGGCTCCGGTATCGGCATGTACAACGCACAGTACTCCAACTGGGCGCATGACGGAGAACAATTTCGCCACACACCGGTTTACGTGACCGGTTTGGCTGAGATGCAAGTCGATGAGCTTTTGGCCTCCGCTGCCGCATCGTCGCACCATTAAACCGTCAAGGTCGCGCCAAGTGCGCGCGAGCGACTTCTGTGGATTCGCGGCTGTGACAACCCTCTAAATGATCGTTGACGATGCCCATCGATTGCATGAAGGCATACGCGGTTGTCGGGCCAACGAACTTGAAACCCAGCTTGATGAGCGACTTTGAAAGCCCACGGGATGCGTCGGTTTGGGTCAACGTCGCGGCAACTTCGGGTGTGAGGTGTCGGGGCCGGTCAGCCGCTTTGGGCTCAAACGACCACACCAGTTTGGCTAAGGTTTGGTCTGAATCGTGCATGCGGATGATGGCGCGTGCGTTATTCAGTGTGGCCTCAACCTTGCCCCGGTGGCGGATGATGCCGGGATCCGCCAACAGCCGAAGCACGTCTGTCTCGGTGAAGTCGGCCAATTGGGTCCAGTCAAAACCACAAAAAACCGCGCGAAAACGCTCGCGCTTGCGCAAGACCGTGAGCCAGCTCAAGCCCGACTGAAAGCCCTCAAGGCACAGTTTTTCAAATAGCCGTCGCTCGTCAGTGACGGGCACCCCCCATTCTTGGTCGTGATACCGCTGATAGTCAGCGAGGGCTGCGCCTTCGCCGCACCATGAGCAGCGAAGTCGGCCATCCGGGTGTTTGATCAGGTTCATGGGTTAATTCAGTCGTCTATAGGTAAATATAATCAGTGCAAGCCACTACACAGGCGTTGCCGATTTGGCGAAGTGGTTGTACATAAGGGTTCAAGTGGATAAACGGACAGTGTTGGGTGCTGGTGTCGGTGCTGGCGTGGGTTTGGGGTTGGGGTTGGTCGGTCGCGGTGTTTTGGCGCAAATGCCATCACCAGCTGCATCGTCTCCTATTTTGGTGCTGAATTCGCTGGATGCAAACGTCAGCGTCATCGATCCCGTGACTTGGACCGAGAAGACTCGGACCGAGACGGGCAAAGAGCCACATCATTTGTATCTCACGCCCGACGAAAAGTCCGTGATTGTCGCCAACGCGGGCGCAGACTCACTCACATTTTTTGATCCCCGAACCGGTGCGGTGCAACGCACGCTGCGCGGCATCATCGACCCCTATCACTTGCGGTTTTCGCCCGACATGAAGTGGTTCATCACGGCGGCAAACCGGCTGAATCATGTTGATTTTTACCGCTGGGATGGCCAAAACCCGACATTGGTCAAGCGCGTCGCGTCCAGCAAAACACCCAGCCACATGTGGATTGACAGCAAGTCAACCACCGTGTTTGTCACCATGCAAGACAGCGACGAGATGGTGGCGTTTGACATCGCGACACAAACCATCAAATGGCGAGTGGGTACGGGCACCATGCCAGCCGACGTGTTTGGCACCGCGGACGACAAGTTTGTGATGACGGGTTTGACCGGCAGCGACAGCGTGCAGGTGTTTGACGTGTCCGGTAAAGCACCTATTTTGAGTAAGACTATTCAAACGGGCAAAGGCGCGCACGCGTTCAGAAGTGCTGGTGACCGCCGCCATTTGTGGGTCAGCAACCGAGTTGCCAACACGATCAGCAAGCTTGACTTGCAAACCATGCGCGTGGTTGACAGCCTATCGGTGCCCGGCGGCCCCGATTGCATGGACATCTCGGCAGACGGCAAGCTGATGTACGTCAGTGCGCGATGGGCCAAAAAGCTGACTGTGGTTGACCTGGCCAGTAAAAAAGTCATCCGGCAAGTTCCCGTTGGCCGCTCGCCACATGGGGTTTGGACACTCAACCACGCGCCGAGGTCTTGAAATGGATTGGGGTCGTTCGTTGTTGGTCGCTACTCTATTGATAGCATCAAATCCAATGAATGCGGCGACCAAGAGCTGTATTGACGTTAAAAAAGCGGTTTACCTCACTTTTGACACCGGTCACATGGCTGTTGCGCCACTGGTGGCGGATGTGCTCAAGCGCCACGATGTGAAGGTGACCTTTTTTGCCGCAAACGAACGCACCAAGACCGATGGCGCGTCGCTCGACGATCAATGGGCGCCGTGGTGGCGGGCGCGCATGGGCGAGCGTCACGAGTTTGGTTCGCACACTTGGGATCACTGGATTTGGTTGCGCGACACACCCAGTGGCTTCGAGGTGCGACCCACGGCTGGGCCCAACACCGGCAAGAAGCTGGTTGTTTCTGATGCCGAGTATTGCGAAGCGCTTCGCAAACCCGTCAATCGTTTAAACGACCTCGCGCCGCCTGAAAAACCCGGTACAACGGCGCTTTTCAGGGCGCTTTTCAGGGCGCCAGGCGGTAAAACCTCGCCTAAATTGTTGGCGGTTGCGAAAAATTGCGGCTTTGTACACGTGGGCTGGAGCGATGCTGGGTTTTTGGGCGACGAGTTGCCGAGTGAAAAATTTCCCAATGACGGGTTGCTCAAAAAGGCGCTGCGCGACATTCGCGGCGGCGACATCATGTTGGCTCATTTGGGTGTTTGGTCGCGTCAAGACCCGTGGGCGCCCGCCGTGCTTGAGCCCCTCATCGTGGGCCTCAAATCGCGTGGATTTTGCTTTGCGCCCGTGTCTGAGCATCCGCAAATTGCCGCTGCGCTCAATCAAATTTCATCAAAGGCACCCTGATGGACTGGTTTATAGCCACGTTTGACCTTGCGCAGCAGCGTTTGTTCGAGTCCTTGATTCAACCGATCATTTATGGTCTGGGCATGGGCGCTTTTGTCGAAGACGGCTTTGCGGCAACCGCTTGGCTCATGATTGGCGCGGTGCAGTTGCTCATCATTGCGGTTGTTTTTGGTGCGTTGCAGCGCGCCATGCCCGTTGAGCCGATGTTGGATCGCGCAACGGTGCGGGTGGACATCATTTACACCGTGATTCACCGCCTTGGCATTTTTCGCCTCGGCCTATTTTTTGCCGTTGACCCGTTGTTTGACGAAATCGTTGGCTGGCTACGCACCAACGGTTGGCAGACTTGGCACATCGACCAAATGTGGCCAGGCGTGACCGATTTGGCCTTGATCAGCCTCTTGATCTATTTGGTGGTGTTCGATTTTGTGGATTATTGGATTCACCGCGCTCAGCATCAATTCAACTGGTGGTGGCAGCTACACAGCCTGCACCACGCCCAGCGCCAAATGACGATGTGGAGCGACAACCGCAATCACGTGCTGGATGACTTGCTGCGTGACGGATTGATGGTTTTTGTGGCGCAATTGATCGGCGTATCGCCCGGTCAATTCATGGCTGTCGTGGCGATCACGCAGCTGAGTGAAAGCCTGCAACACGCCAATGTGCGCCTGTGGTTTGGCCAAATCGGTGAGCGCATTTGGGTCAGTCCGCGCTTTCACCGCTTGCATCATGCCATCGGCATTGGCCACGAAACCGTGAATGCTGATGCCAAAGTGGTGCTCGGCGGCCACAACTTTGGCGTATTGTTGCCGTGGTGGGACATGCTGTTTCGTACCGGCAATTTTGAAAAGCGCTTCGATCCGACCGGCGTTCGCGATCAAGTCGAGCAGGGCCGTGATTACGGGCGAGGGCTGGTGAGCCAGCAATGGCTGGGGTTGAAGCGCTTGTTTGTTTGCTTGGTTCGGCGCTCGTAGCGCTCACGGGCAGATCAACTGAAGCCGAGGGAAGTAGGTGCGGTAACGCCCAGCATCACGCGTGAGCAATGCCCAGTTTTCGCATTGGGCCTGCGCGCCGATGAAGAAATCTGCGATCACGCTGGTTTTGGTGCCACCCTTAGCCCGATACGCGGCGAAAGCGATGCCCGCGTCCCAAGCGGCTTTAGCATTCAAGGGCTTCATACTGGCCTTGCTCAGGCGTACGAATTCGTCCAAATCGGCTTGGCGGTCGTAAGTGGGTACAAGTTCGGCATAAATCACCGCATTGATGACGATGTCGTCGCTGGCGCGGGCTCGAATGAGCTGGCCTCTTGACCACTCCAGCCAGTCGGGGTCTGCCTGGATGAGGTCGATCCAGACATTGGTGTCGACCAAGATGGTCAAGGCTGACGCCAGTCGTCGCCGCGCGATGCCCGCATCACTTGGTCGGTGGTGCAGGCGCGGTTACCAGAGCCGATCAGCCCAAAAAACGGATCGTCTCTTGCGTCTCTTAAAAAGTTACGCAGCGCAAGTTGCACCACTTTGGATTTGCTTTGCTCACCGGTGGCGCAAAACACGTCGAGCTCGGTCGCTAAATCTGGGGCAAGTCGAACGGACAGCATAGGAACCCTTTGTCATACAAATGATGTTTATTGTAGGGCGCAATCTAAGCAAGTGTTGCACGTGCGGTTTCAGTCAAGGCGTGACGGTGAAGGTTTGGGGCGCAGCAGCGGTGCATGCGAAGTTGCTGTTGTTATTGTTGGCGGGGGTTGCAATTTGGCAAATTCTGGTGAAGTACGTGCCGGGAGTCATGCTTGCGCTGAAGCTCCAATCACCGGTAATTGTCCCTGACGGCTCAAAGGACAGTCTTGAGACGAGGCGACCGAAATCGCTCCACACTCCATTGGCAGATGCGGTGAGAGAGTGCTGGGCCCAGAAAAATCCTTGGTTTAATTCGCCGGTGTAGGGCAGCACAAACGTTCTCACGGTTTGCGCGTTGGCGACAGCCGGTGTGATGCCAACGCTGTTAAGGCTGGTTAAACCTGGGCTTGGCAACACACCGTTGCTAAAGATACTGCCCGCGTTGGCGCAGGCTTCACCGGTGATAACAGCTTGGCAAAGAACCGCGCTGCGATAGTCCCTGAATGAGGGTAGAACGACCGTCGCGATGAAGCGATTGCCGGCGATTGAGGTTGGCAGTACAACTTCCGTCTCGACGCGATTGCCGCTTGACGATGCAATGACGCGGCGCAACTCAATCCGAACGCCAGCCAGCATGCCGGTAGCCGTCAGGTCAATGGGTACCGACGCGCCGGCAATCGACTGGATGCTCAGAAGTGAGGGGACAAAGGGAGCGGACGGATTCGTGGCGACGATCGTCAACGGACTTGAAGTGTAAATCAAGCCGCCTGGTGTGGCTGCGGACACGGTAACGCCAAACGTACCGGGGCTGTAGAACGCGGACTGCACGCTGGGCATCGTCGAGGTCGCGATGAGGATGCCGTTTGACCGCCAGTTGTACGGGGGTAGAAGCGGTTCTACGACCCCATTGCTCAACAAAACAGTAGGCGTGCCGGTGATGATGAATGCAGTGGTTTGGCCAAGCGTCAGGGTCGTGCTCCCCACAGCAACAATCGACCATGTGGGTGGTTGCGCAACGGTCGGGTTATTCCATTGGATCCGATTCTCAAAATTCGCACGCCCGGGGCGACTCCAAATCGCGACTGACCGGAATTCACTTGGGTTGTTGACTCGAAGCCCAGGCAGGCCGAATGGCGTCAAAACGTCAGCGTCGGTAGCTTGAGAGTTGATCACAAAAGCGTTGTCGACGTTGGCACCGTAGTCAACGATATTGCCACCGGATTGGCCGAAGACCCTGGCCTGTGAAACCGGCGTGGCGTTGGCGTTATTGACCCAGCGAACCTTGACGCTGCTACCTGAAGGTCCTGACGCGGAAACGCCGGGCGCGGGGGCTGTGACCAGGGCAACGGACGGGCTGAGGTCATGCACGACCACGCCAGAGAGCGCTGCCGGGGCCGTGACCTCTGCGAGGTTGCTCATGGTGAAGGTGGTGTCAGCGACTGATGGGCTGGCGCTGCCGACCCGAAAGACCTCAACCGTGTAGCGTGCGAACGATGCGAGACCCGCGAAGTTGGCCAGTGGCGCGTCTGAAGCAGACACACTGGCGCTTGGCCAAGTCTGAGCCAGCGGCTGACCATTCAAGGTCGACCAATTGAGGGTGAATGAGTCGTTGCTGAGGGCTGTGGTGGTGACCGTGAGCGGAATGCTACCGATTTTGTTGTGCACCCCGAGCCAAGTTGTGCCGGGCACGCTGGACGGCGTCATCACCAAACCAGCTGCGCTGAGGCCTGGGCCTTTGATGCGCACGGCGCGAATACCCGCATCAACGTAGGAATTGGTGGCCGCGTCATAGCGGGAACGCGTGATCTGAAATTGGAGCCGCGACTCAATCCGACTGGGGTCTTGCCCAGCTGCGTCGGCTTGCATGGCGGGGTTGTTTTGCACTCGGCGCACGTAGCGGGTGTTGACTGAAGCGATGAAGGGACGTTGGTTACCGTGGGCGAGCCAGTTACCCGCAGAAGCACCAGTCAAGACATCATCGCGCCTGAAGACAATGACTTTTGTGTACTCAATCGGTGTGGTGCGATTGCCCGCGAGTGGACCGGTGCGGGGTTGGCGAATCGTGACTTCCACCACGGCAATGTCGTCAATCGCGCTGCCGACCGAGCTCAACACAGCGAGCACCACGGGGTTGCGAACGACGCTGCCCACGACGGGCAGTCTTCCGGTTTCGCTGAGCAGCGTAGCGAAATCTTCGTCAAGCGTTCGGCTTGATTGCAAGAAATTGCTGCTGAACAGATTGGTGCGACAAGCGGGGCCGGTGGCAACGCCCGTGGCGATGCACTGGTTGAGGGCGCTGACCCAGGCATTGAGTTTGGCGAAGTTCAGCGCTGGTGTTGTCGGGATCGCGACTTGTGTAGTCGCCAGTGGCGTTGTGCTGCTGACCAAGGTGGCACGCGCCGCGCCGTCAGCGTCAACGTTGAGGCCAGCGAGCTTGGCCCTCAGCTCGGTCGCGCCGGTATTGGGGTTTCGGGTGTGAGCGATTGACTCCAGCACCGCATCCACACCGGTGCCGTTATAGGCGTAGACCGATTTGACGGGGTCAAATGCAGCCGTGGTGGTGATGCCCGCCACGTTGAGCGCCGAGCGCACCGAGCTGAGCATGTCGGCTGTGGCGACGGTGAGTTTGGTGGCATCGATGTCTGCCCCGGTGAAAGCCTTGTCGGTGCCTTTGACGGTGCCTGCGAGCGCGTCGCTGACGATTTTGTCGGTGAGGGGGTTGATGTTGAGGCGCAGGATTTTGCCCGCCGCTGGCGACTCGTTGGACGCAGAGCTGTAGATGACACCGGCCGGGGTGATGACGCGGGTAACGATGGGGGCTTGAAAGCTCGACGGAAACTTCACAAAGTAATTGCCATCGTCATTGGTCTGACCCGAGACCGTGCGACCAGTGCGGTCGATGACGACGACCCGCGCACGTTTGATCGGTGCACCATCGCCTGCGCCGCCGCCTGACCCCGAATCGCCACCGCCGTCGCCGCCGATATCGACCAGCGCGACATTGAATGTGCCGGTCGCATCGCTTGCGTTGACAGATGGTTGCCCAGTCAACGGATCAGGCGGTGGTGGCGGCGCGACCGGCGCCGGAGCAGGCGGCGTGACCACGGCGGGTGCGGGCGCCGGAGTAGGCGATGAGCCGCCACCGCCGCAGGCGCCGAGGGTGGCCGCCAATGCAAAGAGAATTACAAGAGCTGGGCGATGCGGCCCTGTGCGGCGAGTCGGTGCGTTAATCGAAAATTTGCCGTGAAACATGTCTGCCTCGTTGTCGTTGATTGATTTTCAGATTCAGTGTGACCGCTATTCAGGTTGAGCGCACCCATAAAGTTTGTGTTGTGCCTCGCGTTGTGCCAATACGCAACAGGCGGGCAAGGAAGCGCATGGCAAGTGGATACCAAAGACCCAAAGCATGACGTCGCAACGGCAGATCAATTGCAAGCAGGATCAGTGGGGATAACTGCACCCGGTTGTTCGGGGCGGCAACGGTCAGCTCTCGAAGAGGGTGTGTGCATGTCGCCCGATGCCCCAGTTGCGCCCTGTGGACTCGTTGCCGGATGGCCGGGTGTCAGGGCGGTTACGTCACGAAAATCTGATTACAAATTGGCACTTTGTCAAAGGATTCATTGGGTTAGCTGCTATATTTTTCTAAGTGATTCAAGCCGTACCGGTTCGTCCGTGAATCGCCTGATACAGGGCATTGGTGCATCACGGCAAAATCGTGAACCGGTGGCTGGCAGGAATGTTGTTGGAGCAGGTTCCGCGCCGGTCGTTGCAAACGGTGAGATAAAACGCCCCGCTGAGAATGCTGGGCACGGTGGTCGTTACGAACGGGGGGAATTCAACGAATGGGAAGATGCCAAATTTCCACGTGGACTGGATTTGAGACCCAAGAAGCAGACGGAAGTTTGACGGTTGTGGGTTACCGGTATCGCTGATCACTTGAATCGCATGCAAGTTGAGGTCGATGTCACCAAAAAATGTGCCAGAGAATCGCAATGGTTCGTTTCGCCTCAACACCGCGGTGCCGGTCGATTGCTGCGGAAAGGCGCTTGGGTCTGGGGTTGTCCATATGGAGAGGAGCGCTCGCGGCAAGACGGCTGGGGTGCCGTTGGTGTAGGCATCCCCAATGTATTGACAGGTGTTGTCCGACACCGCTGTAGCGCATAAATATGCCAATCTAAGTGTTTCTGCATTGCCGTGCGGGATGCTGATCTCCCACAAACTCTGATCCGAGATCAGCACGCCCGGCACCACCAGCCGCAACGCCAATACTTCGTTGTTGACGACTCGCTCGCCACCAATCAAATGAATGCTCGTCAAAAATACACGCGAAGAGCTGGACAGGCCGGCCGCAGATATTGAAACTTGACTGACGCTGTTGGGCTGGCCGACTGAAGAAAAGACAGGGCCAACGCTTGGCCTCACACTGAAAACCCTCGATGCGCTGTATCCGTTACCACCTGCCGTGTAGAGCGTCACGATGATGTCAAACACCCCAGCGGACGGAAAGCTCGCTTGAAAAATCGCGGAAGAGCTGAGCACAGGTCCACCATTCACTCGCCACTCGTAGCGCACCAGCGGGTCAACCGCGCCGTTGGAGAGCAGCCGAGTGGTTGTGCCCGTGACGGAAAAGCTGACTGTTTGGGTGACGTCCGGGGTGAATTCCGGGTTGGCGACAATGGCGATGTTGGGGTTGTTTTCCGCCCCGGCAACCGTCGTCGGATTGCTCCATACCAGCAAATTCTGAAAGTCTGCGCGCCCAGGGCGGTTCCAGATCGAGATTTGGCGGCGATCCAGCGTGTTGTTTAGTCGCAGCTCTGGCAGCCCAAGTGGCGTGGGGATGTCGACCTCGGTGACCTGAGAGTCAACGACGAAGGCGTTTGCGACAGTTGCGCCGTAGTCCACCGTGGGGTTTTCAGCGCCGACTCGCGCAAAGCTCACGGGTGCGGCGTTGGGGTTGTTGATCCAGCGGATTTTCACGCTGGTAGCTGGAGCGGTAACCGCTGGGGCCGGTGCGGTGACCAAGGCCGACGACGGGCTGAGGTCGTGCACGGCCACCCCCGCGCGTGAGGCGGGGGCCGCGACTTCACTGACATTTGCCATCGTGAATGTGGAGTCGGCCACCGACGGGTTGGCGCTGCCCACACGAAATACTTCGGTCGTGTAGCTTGCGAATGCGCCCAGACCTGCGAAGCTGGCCAACGGTGTGTCTGCGTATTGCACCGAGGTGCTGGGCCAGGCTTGGGCAAGCGCTTGACCATTCAGGCCAGACCAGTTGAGACCAAATGAGTCTCCGGTGGACACCGATACGGTCGCTGCCAAAGGGATGCTGCCAACTTTGTTGTGCACGGCCAGCGTCGCAACACCCGGCACGCGAGACGGCGTCATCACCAAGCCAGCCACTGGCAGGCCGGGGCCTTTGATGCGCACGGCGCGAATACCGGCATCAACATAGGCCTTGGTTGCCACATCGAATCGCCGAGTGTTTAGCGAGAACTGGAGGTGTGACTCGTTGCGACTGGGGCTTTGCCCCAGCACATCGGCTTGCATGGCGGGGTTGTTTTGCACACGGCGCACGTATCGCGTAGAGGTCGATGCGTCAAATGGCCGCTGATTGCCGTGGGCGAGCCAATTTACCGCTGGCGAAGCGCTCAGCGCGTCGTCTCGGCGAAACTCGATCAACTTGATGTATTCAACCGGCGTGGCGCGATTGCCCGCAAGCGGCCCCGTGCGAGGTTGGCGAACGGTGATTTCAACTGAGGTGGAGTCATTGACCGAGCTGCCGGGCGATGCTCTGACGGCAAGCACAACTGGGTTGCGTGCGACGCTGCCGACAACACTTGAGCCACCGGTTTCGCTGAACAAATTACGAAAGTCCTCCTCGAAGTTTCGGCTGTTGCGCATGTAGTTGCTGGTGAACAAGGCCGAGTAACAAGTCGAGTTGGCTCCGCCGCCCGATGCAATGCACTGATTCAGTGCGGTGACCCAGGCGTTCAGTTTGGCAAAGTTAAGCGCCGGGTTGGCGGCTGTTGCAACTTGGGTGGTAACCAGCGGCGTGGTGCTGCTCACCAAGGTCGGACGCGGCGCGCCGTCCGCATCGACGTTGACGCCCGCGAGCTTGGCTCGCAGCTCGGTCGCTCCGGTGTTGGGGTTGCGGGTGTGAGCGATGGACTCCAGCACCGCATCAACGCCTGTGCCGTTGTAGGCGTACACGGATTTGATTGGGTCAAACGCAGCCGTGGTGGTGATGCCTGAAAAGCTCAACGCGGTGCGCACCGAACTGAGCATATCGGCGGTGGCGCTGGTGAGTCTGGCGGCGTCGATGTCTGCGCCGTTGAATGTCTTGTCGGTGCCTTTGACTGTGCTTGCTAATGCGTCGCTGACGATTTTGTCGGTGAAAGGGTTGACGTTCAGGCGCAGAATCTTGGCGGCGGCCGGTGCCTCGTTGGAGGCCGATGTGTAGACCACGCCAGCGGGTGTGATGATTTTGGTGACGATGGGGGCTTGGAAGCTCGACGAAAACTTCACAAAGTAGTTGCCCTCGTCATTGGTCTGGCCCACCGCTGTTCGCCCTGTTCGGTCGGTGATAACGACGCGGGCACGCTTGATGGGTGCGCCGTCGCCAGCGCCGCCGCCTGAGCCGGAGTCGCCACCGCCGTCTCCGCCCACGTCTTGTGGGGCCACGCCAAACGTAGACGCGGCATCGCCGCCGCTGACGGCGGGTTGTGGTCTGAGTGGATCAAGTGGCGGTTCGATCACCGCGGGCGGCGATGCGGGTGCAGGACTCGATCCGCCGCTACAGGCGTTCAAGCCAAGGGCACCAACCAAGAAAAACAACAGAGCTAGGCTGGATGTGCCGGTATTGCGGCGTTCTTGAGCATGCATGAGGGTTGCCTCGCGGTTCATTGTGTTTGGACTCAAAGCATCATTGGTTTGCGACTTTCGCGCATCCACAAAACAGATGAAAACAGTCGAATTTTGGGGTTGAAGCCACACAAATCACGGCCTGTATGCGCGCTCACGGCTGCTCGTTCATCGATGCTCGGTGGGCGAACAACTGCCCATTTGGATTTGTTGCTACTCTTTTTGATCGATCGAACACGCCATCTGGTCAACAAATGCGCCACCAAAAAGGGCCCGCAAAACATCACTGAGTAGCCAATCTGGGGACTTTGATTGACACATGGCCTGATGTGAGCAAAATCTGGGTTCTATTTGAAGAAAAGGTTGCCATGTCTCATTTGAATTTTCTGTCGCGACGCGCTCGCGTCGCGCGCCCATCGGTGTTGACCTTGGCCGTGCTGGTGGTGGGCTTGACCGCTTGCGGCAGCAGCTCAGATGTGTTGCTTCCATCGGCCACTGCCGCGCTCGATCTGGCTTGCCAGCAACCCGTGGGCACGTCCAACGTGGTGGTGGGCTCAGGGGTGGCGGGCGATCCGTCGCTGCCCGAGGCATCATCTGGTTATAAGTTGGGCAAACGCGCCTCGGTGGGTCGCGACTACATGGTCGTCACGGCCAACCCATTGGCTTCAGCCGCCGGGTGCGAGGTGCTGCGTTCGGGTGGCTCGGCCATGGATGCTGCGGTGGCCGTGCAAGCGGTGCTGGGATTGGTGGAGCCGCAGTCGTCGGGTTTGGGCGGCGGTGGATTTTTGATGCATTACAACGCCACGTCCAAAGAAGTGATTGCCTATGACGGACGCGAAACCGCACCGGCTGCGGCAACCGAGAACTACCTGCGCTACGTGGGCGCAACTGCCGCAACTGGCGTACCCACACCCAGCGCGCGCACCAGCGGCCGAAGCATTGGCACGCCGGGTGTCGTTCGCATGATGGAGCTGGCGCACAAAGACCACGGCGCTTTGCCTTGGAGCGGCTTATTCACGGCTGGCATTCGCCACGCGGCTGATGGATTCAAGATCAGCGGTCGCTTGGCTGATGCCATCGCAGGCAACCGCGCCAGTTTGCTGCGTGACCCGGAAGCCACCGCGTATTTTTACGAGGCTAATTTGAGCCCCAAACTCTTGGGCACAACGCTCAAAAACCCGGCCTACGCCGAGACCTTGCGCAGCATCGCATCGGGCGGGGCCAATGCGTTTTACACCGGGCCGATTGCACAAAACATCGTCAACAAAATCAAAGTCACCTCGGGCGGTGCGACCACCACCGTGGCCATCACGCCGGGTTTGACTGAAATGAGCGATTTGGCCAATTACCAAGCCAAAAAGCGCGTGCCGGTGTGCACGACTTACCGTGGGTTTGAAGTTTGCGGCATGCCGCCACCGTCGTCAGGGGGCATTGCGGTGGCGCAAACCTTGGGCATATTGGAGAACTTCAACATGAGCGCCAATGGCCCGACGCTGCGTGACGACAACGGCGGCAAGCCCAGCATCCAAGGCGTGCATTTGGTGTCTGAAGCCCAGCGATTGGCCTATGCTGACCGCAACCAATACGTGGCTGACGTGGACTTTGTGCCCCTGCCAGGTGCCGGTGTGAGCAGCATGACCAGCAAAACTTACCTCAAACAGCGCTCAAGCCTCATCAGCCTGACCCGCAGCATGGGCTCGGCGACAGCGGGCACGTTTGGCCCTGCAACCGCCATGGGCGTGCATGCGGGTGACGGAAACGGCACGACGCACATCACCATTGTGGACAAAAAGGGCAATGTGGTGAGCTTCACCACCACGGTTGAGAGCTCGATGGGCAGCTTTCACATGACCAATGGCTTTTTGCTCAACAACCAACTCACCGACTTCAGCCCTGACCCGTCTGATGCCAACGGCTTGATTGCGAACCGCGTGGCACCCCTCAAGCGCCCGCGCAGCTCCATGGCGCCTACGGTGGTCTTCAGGCTCAACGCCGACGGCACGCGCGGCGACTTGGCCATGGCCACGGGTTCACCCGGCGGCGCAGCCATCATTCAGTTTGTGTCTAAGACCTTGGTCGGCGTGATTGACTGGGGTTTTGATGCCCAGCAAGCCACCAGCATGATCAACTTTGGCGCGGGCAACAGCGCGGTCACGGGTTTGGGTGGCGAACACCCCAACTTGGACTTGACCAATGCCTCAGCCAACGACAGCTTGGTTGTGGGTCTGCGCAATTTGGGTCATACGGTCAACACGGCCGCTCAATCCAGTGGGGTGTCCACCATCGTGCGCATGCAAGTGGGTGGCAAACCGGTGTTGATCGGCGGTGCCGACCCGCGCCGCGAAGGCATTGCCCTGGGTGATGGCGTCACGCCCTGAGGGCTGCTTTTGAGTGAATCAGAGGGTCTTTAAGGCAAAAAACACCCTCTGGTCGAGGCATTGATTGCGTTTGATGCTACTCATTTAGGAGTCGCATCAAACGCATTTTTTTGCCTTGATAGCTGTATGAAATTACAGTAACATGGCGGTATGCTGGATCTGGACACCCCCGTTATTGATGATGCCGAGCCCGTTTCGGGCGGTGTTGAAGCTCTGCTGCAAGAGCGGCCCAACTGGTTTTGGCGAGCCAGTGAGTTGGCCCGCATGGGCGGCGGGGGCCATGCAGATCAGGCGCGCGCCAGTGGTTGGGCCGAGCTTGATGTCGCGCTGCCCGGCGGCGGCTGGCCCACTCGCGCGGTGGTGGATGTGTTGTTGGCCCAAGCGGGGGTGCTGGAGTGGCGACTATTGGCGCCCGCCTTGGCTGGTGCTGCGCAAACGCGCCCCGTGATGCTCATCAACCCGCCGCATGTGCCCTACGCGCCGGGCTTGGGCGCTTGGGGCTTGGCGGCTGATCGGTTGCTGTGTTGTGGTAGCGGGGCTGCTTTACCCCCGCGCCACGCGCTGTGGGCAACCGAGCAAGCCTTGCAGTGCGCGGGTTTGGGTGCCGTGCTGGCGTGGTTGCCGCACGCGCGGCCTGAGCAAATGCGGCGCTTGCAGGTGCATGCCCAAGGCTTTGACGGCCTGTGCTGGGTGATGCGCCCAGAGTCTGCTCGAACGCAGTCGTGCGCCGCGCCACTGCGCTTGCTGGCTGAGCTGGACTCGGCTGGGGGTTTGAGTGTGCAACTGCTCAAACGCCGTGGCGCGCCGCTGCTGACGCCCTTGCAAACACAGGCTTGGCCGCCGATGCTGGCCAGTTTGCAAGCGGTCGCGAGTGCCAAGTTGGCACAGCCGGCAATCGCGAGGGACGCGAGGGATGTGAGGGATGTGAGGGACGTGAGGGACGTGAGGGATGTGAGGGATGTGAGGGACGATGCGGAGTCGATGCCCATGCCTGCGCCCATGCCTGCTGGTGCTGCGCGTGTACCGACCGCCCGTCAGCGCGAGTTCGATCAAGCCGTGGTTGCCATTTGAGTTGCCATGCTGTGGTTGTGTTGTCACCCCAAGGGCGCATCGGAGCAAGCTGCGGCGCCTTCAGCCGCTCACAATCTTTGCGCGTGGGCGCTGCTGGCATTCACGCCGCGCGTGGTCATCATCGAAGAAGCGGTCTTGGCCGAGGTGTCGGGCAGTTTGCGGTTGTTTTCAGGGTTAAATCAGCTATTGGTCTCCTTATCCATTGGGCTCGATGCTATTTATTTTGAAGTATCTGCCAGTGGTTTGACCGCGTTGGGTGCGCTCACCTTGGCCCGCTCCGGGGCCAAACTGGCGCTGGATCGCCCCATGTCGCCGACCGCCTGGGCCCAATCACTCAACTGCCTGCCTTTGGCGGTCTTGAGCGCAGCCCAGCCCCACTTGGCCATGTTGCACCGAGCGGGCTTGCGTCGCTTGGGTGATGTGAGCGCCTTGCCGCGTGGGCCGTTGGCTCGGCGTTTTGGCACGGCCCTGTTGCATGCGCTCGACCAAGCTCACGGCCAGCGCCCCGAGGCGTTTGACTGGCTGCAAGCGCCCGAGGGCTTTGATGAGCGGCTGGAGTTGCCTTCGCGCATCGATGATGCGACGGCCTTGTTGTTTGCTGCCCAGCGCTTGCTTGTGGCCTTGCAGCTGTGGCTGCAAGCCCGACGCAGTGGCGTGACCGCGATTGAGCTCAGTTGGCGCCATGATTTTGCAGCGCGCAGCGCAGGCGAGGGCGGTCAGTTGGTGGTGCGAACCGCCCAACCCATGCGCCACACCAATCACCTGGAGCGGCTGCTTCGTGAGCAGCTCAACCACACCCAACTCGCCGGTCCTGTGGGCGAAATCAGGCTGCGCGCCATCGATGTTTTGCCCCTGACCGAGCAATCGCAAAGCTTTTTGCCCGACACCCACGCCCAAGGCAGCCAAGTGCAGCAACTGGTCGAGCGCCTCAGCGCCCGCCTAGGCGCGCAGGCCGTGCAGTGCGTCAGGGCGTGCAGCGACTGGCGGTTGGAGCACGCCCAAGCGTGGCAAGCCGTCGTGGCCCAGCCAGACCCCGAAACTGCTCCACCAGGCGCTGACAAGCCAAATTTGATGACAAATATGCCCTTGGTCACCGGATCTATTGGTCCGGTTGCTATCAAAAAAATACTAGCTGGCTTGAAAAAAACAAAAGCAGATGCACCTCATCCCAACCCATTCGCTCCCAGTTTCTTGCTGGCACAGCCTTTGCCATTGCTGGTGCGCCAACACCGCCCCCACTATCAAGGCCAGCTCACCTTGCTAGCAGGCCCGCAGCGCGTCGAGACCGTGTGGTGGCAGGCCGAGGTCAGCAAAGTGGCGGATGGTCAAGTCCCCGAAATCCAAGTCCCTGATATTCAAGTCCCTGATATCTACAGCCGCGACTACTTCCTAGCCCACTCCCAAGGCGCTGGCTTTGTGCTCATCTACAAACAGCGCCTGCCCAAGCTCGATCAAATCAACGACAGCTTCCAGTGGTCGCTGGCGGGTTTGTATGCGTGAAGGGCCTCAGCTCACCCTCACCGCATCCGCAATGAGTTGCTCAAGCACGGCCAAATTCACATCGCTCAAGCGGCTGATGTATAGGCAAGCCTGGCCCATCTTGTGTTTGCCTAAGCGTGCAAGCAACTC
>JANOPN010000155.1:0-11610 GCA_031421855.1 Comamonadaceae bacterium | reverse complement strand
TTGAGCGACTTTTTCGCCCTCGCGCCAGTCGCCCAAAAACACGCCATCGGCTGGGTATTTAACCGCTGCCAAGGCTGAGGCTTGAAGCTGCTGGGCCAATTTCTCATCCACCGGTTTGCCGCTCAAGTTGGCTTTGGAACACAGGTCTTGAATCTCGTTTTGATCCAAACGGTCGAGCTTGGCAACGCCGCGCTCAGTGAAAGAAGACTTCAGCACCGCCAGCACTTCGGCCGCTGTCGGCTCCGTAGCAACAACCGCGGTGGGCTCTGAAGTGGCGCAGCCAGACAACAAAAACACCGTGGCAACACAGATGAGGGAGAGGGATTTCATGAATTGAGCCTCGGTGATCAACGTTTGATGGCAGGCGCCGCCATTTGGCCGCCGTTGGCGTTCACACCCATGAAGGTGATCAAGTCAATGCTTGCTGCGCTCATGTAAGTCATCTCCGGAAAGCGCTGCTGGCGAAAGCAGTCGTACATGCGCCACTGCATGGTGCGCAGCGCGCCTTGGCTCACCCGATACGCGGGCCATTGACTGAAAGCCGCCTTGGCAGGCCCGGGCTGGGTCAAGTTTGGGAGATCTTGCAGTCGAATTCGCTTGCTGTCTTCGCTGTGGCAGCTGGCACATGAGAAATCAAACGGGCCGCCCTTGAAGTAGAACATTTGCTTGCCACGGGCGAAGCTTTGCTTTTCAAGTGCATGCGACTGCGGCACACTGATGGTGACACCGCGCGACTCGTCGTACAAAAAGGCAACCAAATCCTCGACAGCGCTGGCTTTTTGCCCTTCGCCGCTGAAAATCTTCGCGGCCGAGAAGTCAGCGGGGTTTGCGCCTTGCAGCGTGACCATGCAGTGCGCCAGGCGCGACTCCAAATCCATCACCTTGCCGGTATCGGCAAAGTAGCGAGGCATTGCGGCAACTGCGCCTTTGACTTTGCCAACACCCAGACCGAGGTCACACGACTCCAGGCTCAGGTTTTTGGGCCCAAGCTTTTTCTTCCAAAGCTCCTCGCCGCGTGCTGCATTGAGGTCGGCTGGGTTGCCGTCTTGCAACGCGGCGCGATAGTCCGCAATGCCTTGGGCGGCTGATTTCTCTTGAGCACCGAGTGAAGAAGGCAAAAAAATCGCTACTGATACCGTAGCAACAAACCCAATGGATTGGGCGAACAAAGGCCAATTTCTCATCTTTTTTGTCTCCTGAACACTCAAAACACCCAAAATCACCGACCGCTCACACACCTATCTCAAGCAATCGTCGCTTCGTCGGTTCGGGTTTCGCCTTTGTTGTCTTTCCAAGTCACGCTGAGCTTGTCACCGGCTTTGCCGCCCTTGAAGCTGAAGCGAAACAAGGGATTCTTGCTGATCGCGGTGCCAAGCTGGGCGCTCATCACCACCCGACCATTGTGTGACGCGCTGATGTTTTGAATGAACCAGGCGGGCACGGCAACGCCTTTGGAGTCGCGACGCTGCCCCGACTCCATCTCGTGGCTGACAAGCAAGTTAACACTGACAACGCCTTCTTTGGCCGTGGCGCGGATGCGCATGGGTTCGCTCATGGGATGCTCCTATCGAATTTGATGAATGACATGTGGGTGCGCGCTATTCGCAATCAACCGCCGCAGCCGCCTAAAGTGACCTTGACTTCTTTGACGGCGTAAAAATACTTGTCTCCGGCCTTGGCCAAAACAAACACGTTGCTGGACTGGCCCATTTTCACGCGGGTGCTGACGTTGGCATCCATGCCGGGCAACACATCAAACGACGCGGCCAGCGGGCTTGGGTTTTTCTCTACCAAAAACGCCAATTGGGTCGTGCCGGGGATGTTGCTTTGGGCACCAATTGGCACGACATTGCCGTTTTCAGCAATCTCAGGCGTGTTGAGCAACAAATCGGCGCTGAGGGTTGGCGCACCCACCGCACCAAAAGCTTTGGCGACTTCGGCAAAGTTCTTTTGATCAAAGGCGGCCTTGTTCCAAGCTGCGGTAGCGGCAGATTGCGCCGACGCATGCATGGGGATGATGCCAGCAGCAAGCCCGAGCGCCATCGCGGTTTGAGCCGAGCTGGATTGGATGAATTCACGACGTTTCATGTTGTCTCCGAGATGAAAAACTAAAGTCAATTGTATTTAAACGCAGCACCTATTGCTTTGGCTGACGCTCACTGCGGCGCACCCAACATCAACCACTGGGCGACCCGTGAGGCGTCAGCTTCGCTCAATGCTTGCGCAGGCATCGGAATTGCCCCCCAAACGCCCTGCCCGCCCGCCTTGATTTTGGTCTGCAAGTGGCTCAAACCGTCCGATCGCGGCTGGTATCGAGCAGCGATGTCTTTGAACGATGGGCCAATGCCCTTGCTGGCAATTGCGTGGCAGGCGGTGCAGGCATACGAGCTGAAAATTGGCTGCAAGTCGGCCATTTTGATGCCTGCGGCTGGTTTTGCCACGGTTGGCTTGGACGGCGTTGCGAGCGCGGCCGTGTCAACGCCTCGAACTGGCCCCAACCCGCGTGATTGCTCAGCCAAATTCCCGTGCGCCGTGCGGGCGTAGTCGGGCAAGCTGCTGCTCACACCGGTGACTGCACAGTTGGTCATGCAGGCGCTGCCTTGCACGTCGGGCTTGACCATGGTGGTGCGAACGGTTCCGCCATTGTTAGACGGCCACATGGCGTGTGCCGTGGTTTTGCCCAGTCGATTGGGCAAACGGGCTTGCGTCGCGGCCATGTTTTGGTCGCTCAAGGTGAAGTCGGCTGGCACGATGTCAGCCAAATTCAAAATATAGGCTGACACCGCGTAAACCTCGTCAGCGGTGAGCGATTTAGGCGCCGTCCAAGGCATGGCGCGGTTGATGTAGTCCCACATCGTGCTGAGCGTTGACAGCTTCATCACGGTCGTTCGCTGCGGCGTATTGGCCCCCGGCATGAGGGCGGCGACCCGACCCGTTTCGATGTCTTTTTTGGTCGTGCCACCCGCAATTGGCGTGAACACCTCATTGCTCTCACCAAACACGCCATGACACGACGCACACTGCGCCTCCCAGACGACTTGGCCCTTTGCCACGCTGCCTGCACCCTTGGGCAAGCCTTTGAAGTCGGCGCGAACATCGATGTCCCAAGCCTGGACCTCATCCGGCGTTGCAGCTCGACCAATGTTGGCGAAAGTCGCTTTAGGCTGCGCCGCTGCGCCTTCGATCAATAACAAATTGATAGCAACAAACCCAATGAATACGGAGACCAGAGGCCTAAATGACATCAAAAAGATCTTCTCAAAGCCCCATTCATCGTTTTTAAGCCGCTTGGACATTTTTCACCTCGCCGCTCTCGCTCACCAGCCAGCTTTGTATTGCGTTGTTGTGATAAATCGACCCTCGCCCGCGCACCTTGCGCAGTTCGCTGTAGCTGGGTTGTATGTGGCCGGTGCTATCGACGGCGCGGCTCATCAGCAGGGCGGGGTCACCGCTCCACGACCAATCCGCCACAAATCGGGTGAGGCACTTGTCGAGCACCGGGCTTTGCAAGCGGGCCCCACGCCAATTGCGCCCACCGTCCACGCTCACGTCGACCCGGGTGATCTTGCCGCGCCCACTCCAAGCCAAGCCTGTGATGCTGTGGTAGCCCTTATCCAGCAAAACTTGTCCGCCGCTTGGCGTGGTGATGACGCTTTTGACCTCTTGGATGCTGGTGTACTGCCGATGCAAGCCGCTGGGCTGCAAGTCAACATAGTGCAATACCTCGTCTTTGGTATCAAACGGCTTGTCGCCCACTTCGATGCGGCGCAAATACTTCACCCAGCTCACACCCTGCACGCCAGGAACCACTAAGCGCAGGGGGTAGCCGTTTTCGGGTCGCAGCATCTCGCCGTTTTGGCCATAAGCAACCAACACCTCACCCGACTCCACCAGCGACATCGGGATGGTTCGGGTCATGCTGGAGCCATCAGCCCCTTCGGCCAACACGTAGCGGGCGCGCTTGGTATCGACGCCGGCCATGTCGAGCAGCAACTTCAACGGCACGCCGGTGTACTCGCAACACGACAACATGCCGTGGGTGTATTGCACGGTCGGCACAGCCACATTGCCCCACTCCATGCCGGTGTTGGCGCCGCATTCGATGAAATGCATGCGGCTCGTAGGCGGCAATCGCATCAACTCGTCCATCGTGAAAACCATCGGCGTTTTCATCAAGCTAGCGTCGCTGGCGTTCAGCATGAGGCGGTGTTTCGATGGATCAATGTCCCACCAGCCTTGGTGGTGCCGCTCAAAGTGAAGGCCGTTGGGCGTCAACATGCCAAACAAACCTTGCAGCGGTGTGAAGCTCACGCTGGCTTGCCCCACGCGGGTGAGGCCCGGGCTCTCGCGGCGTTGCAGGTTTTTCTCAAACTGGCTGGGCAAGCCGTAACCCAAGCTTGCGACCGATTGCCCCAACGACTTGCTGTGGTCGGGCAAATTCAAAATATGGGGGTCGCCGTTTTTGCCTGGCGGCGTGCTTTGCGCAAGCGCTGCCCCCGACAGCGCGGCAGCCAGGGCACCACCTAAAAATCCGCGACGCCCTTTTTGGACGCTTTTGATGTCAACTTGGCTCAAAAACCCCTCAGGCGCGGGCTGAATGCGCGAATTCAGAAGCCCCATCATGCCAAAACCTCCTCGTCCAGCTCCATCGCGACCTGTGTGCACACCGTGCGGCACAAAGCCGCAACCGACTCACTTTGAACCTTGTAAAACACGCTGGTGCCGACTTTGCGCCTTGAGAGCACGCCGCTGCGATACAGCACGCTCAGGTGTTGCGACAAGTTGGACTGCGTGCCTCCCACCGCGGTCAACAACTCCCCTGCCGAGCGCTCAGACTCACAGGCCGCGCTGATGATGCGCAGTCGCATGGGCGTAGCGAGCAGCGAAAAAAGCTCGGCAGCAGCAACGAACACGCGCTGCGCGCCGTCTTCTGTTGTGTTGATTTTGTCTGGCATGGTGTTAAATATCAGTTCATGCTGATATTACGAAACACACGCAACCCAAGACACCGGAAATACCCTCGATTTTGACCAATTCGTGGACAAATTAGCCCTTGGTCACCGGATTCATTGAGTTTGTTGCTATAAAAAACTGACTGCTGTCACGGCGCTTTTTTCAACAGGGTTTCTTGCATGAAGCGCACAACGCTGTACAAATAGAAGTCTGCGTTCTCTTTTCGCGCAAAGCCGTGGCCTTCATTCTCGCCTCGGAGGTACCAAACCGGTGATTGGTTCGCCCGTGCTTTCGCAACAATTTGCTCGGCTTCGGTGTACGGCACGCGCGGGTCGTTTTTGCCTTGAATCACAAACAGCGGCTTGGTGATTTTGTGGGCATTGGTCAGCGGCGAGATGCGAATCAGGTGCTCACGCATGGCCGGGTCGCGCTCGTCGCCGTACTCGACACGGCGCAAGTCGCGTCGGTAGCTCTCGGTGCTATCCAAAAAGGTGACGAAGTTCGAAATACCCACCACGTCAATTGCGCCCGCGATGCGCTCGGAATAATGGGTGGCCACAGCCAAACTCATGTAGCCGCCGTAGCTGCCGCCGCTGACCAAGACGCGGCTTGCATCCAGATCGGGCTGAGTGGCGATCCAATCCAACAAAGCACCGATGTCTTTGACCGAGTTTTCACGCAGCACGCCATTGTCAAGCTTCAAAAAAGTCTTGCCAAACCCCGAGCTACCCCGCACGTTCGGACGAATGACGGTGATGCCAAGCGCTTGGGTGTAGTAGTTTTGCCGCCCGGCAAACCCGACCCGAGCCTGAGACTCCGGGCCACCATGGATGTCAATCATCACAGGGCGCTTGTCCCTAAACGTGCTTGCCGCGCGACTCATCAGGCCCGAGATCTCCAATCCATCAAAACTCTTCCACCGAACCACCTCTTGATCTCGAAACGCCGACGTATCCATCGACATCGCCGCGCGTGCCCAAGGCTTTGCGGGCTTGTCCGCTGAGCGAAGCGATGCTGCGTCAATCGCAAACACGTCACCAGGGCTTTTGGCCCCGCTGACATTGAACGCCAGCTCAGATCCGCCGCGTCGCGGGGCGGCCGAGGTGATGTTGCCCTCGGGCAAGCCTGTGAGTGCGACTGGCGCGTTGGTGCTGGCGTCAAACGCCCGAAGCTCGGTTCTGCCGTTGACGTTGAGGCGCACCAAGAGCAGTCCGCCGCGTTTGGACTCGGCGTTGTCGTCGTCTTCGCCGTCCTCACCGCCGTAACCCTCAACATCGTGGGGTAAATTGATTGTGAGCGAGCGCAGCCGGCCGCTCGCCAAATCCATGCGCATCAACTCGCGAAACTCGCCGTTTCGGTCACTGATCACGTTCAAGCTCTTTCCATCAGCGCTCAGGCGCGGCTGAAGGTGAACGGCTCGGACGCTTGAGCCTGGCTCGGGCAACAGCCTTGTGCGCTCGCCAGTGGCCAGAGTCACCGCCCAAACCTCACTCTCGTTGGCACTGAGGTACTTGCCGATGTATAGAACCTTCCCACTGCGGTCCAGCGATGAGCCAAACCACCCGGTTTGAGGCAACTTGAAGAGCTCGCGCGCGGCTTCTGGCTTGTGTGGATCGATCAACCGAACCGTCACGCCGATGCTGGCGCGCTGCTCGGCGGGCAAAAACTTGTCGAGCGGCACCGAGCTGACCAACATCTCGCCGCTGTATTGACCATCCGCGCGAAACCAGGCCATGCGCGAGTGGCGCTCACGCTCGTTCGTGAGCAACACGGGGGTGCCAATAGGCGCTCCCGTGTCCAAATCTATGTCTTGGCGATACAGCTGATCCGCCTCTGAGCCGCCTTTGCTGGCCGCAAAAACGACGTATCGGCCTGATCGATCAATTGCAGCCGCGCCAACTGGATCTGGGTGCTGGGTCAGCGCTTGCAAGGGCTGGCCGGGGCCCTTGAGCCAAAAGAGCTGCGCCGTACTCGCTCCTTCGGCTCTGTGGCGCACCAACATCTCGCGCCGCGTGGGGTGCCAAGCGACAAAACTCACGGGCCGAAAGTCAGCGTATCGAGCCACATCAGTCGCAATCGATTGGGCAATCGGCGCAATGCCTTCAACGTGCAAATTGGCGTTGGGCGTGATGAATCCATTCACAACCGCATTGGTCGGCTGAGCCCACGATGCGGCAGAAAACGCCAAAAGCGCCGCGCCGATGACCGAGCTCGCAGACGACAGACAATTTAAGTAGATCATCACCTGATTTTGTCAGAACCTGCCCAGAGACAGTCAAAAAAGGCGTGAAGTCGAATTTAAGGCCGAATTTGATGAAATATCGGCACTTGGTCACCGGATTAATTGAGTTTGTTGCTATGCTTACTATAGCAAACCTAAAGCCAACCAAACGCCCCAAGCATGGCTCCACCGCCGAGTAGCCACAGCATGTGGAGCTTGGTTCGCCAAACAATCACCGTCGCCACACCGGCCAAAACCCACGCACGCCAAGGGTCGGGGCCGTCGCGGTAAGCCGCTGCCAACAACCAACCGGTGGCCAGCAAGAGTGCAATCACCACCGGCGCCATGCCCGCCTTGAACGCCCGCACCGCTCGCAACTCTCGGTTGCGCTGCGCCCAGCGTGTGGCTGCCCAAGTCAGCGTGGCAGACGGAATCATGATCCCCAGCATCGCGCAGGCGACACCCAACAGCGCCCCGCCCCACGAACCCGTTGCATTCAACCCCACATGCCAGCCCATCAGCGCCACAAAAAGCACATTGGGGCCAGGCGCGGCTTGCGCCAACGCGATGCTGGCATTGAACTGCGCGTCACTCATCCACGCCTGTTGCGTCACCAAATAGCGGTGCATGTCGGGTGCTGTCGTGATTGCGCCGCCCACTGCGAGCAGCGACAGCAGCATGAAGTGACCGAACAACGACGCCCAGTCAGCCCAAGAAAACGCCGCAATCGTCATGCGCGGTCACCTCTTTGTTTGGCCGCGTCACGCACGCCAATTTCGCGCCAAGCCACGGCGCAGCCCACCCCACCAACACCCAGCAACACTGCAACCAGCGGCAAACGAAGCCACGCTGTCGCAATGAAAGTGATAGCAGTCAGCCCAATGGATACGGAGACCGAGATCGGAATTGCCTTCAAAGCAGGCATGAGGCGAAGCCCGGCGGCCGCAATCAGCCCTGCACTGACCGCGCCCATTCCCTTAAGAGCGCCGACAAAGGCCGCATGCCCTGCCAGCGGCGCAAGCAAGGCCACTAGGGTCAACACAATCACCATGGGAAAGAGCAACATGCCCGACAGCGCCGCAAACGCCCCACGCAGCCCAAAAAACCGATCCCCCAACATGATCGCCAGGTTGACCACATTGGGGCCAGGCAAAACTTGCGCCACGGCCCACTGCTCGACAAACTCCTCACGCGAGATCCACCGCTTGCGCTCAACCAGTTCGCGCTGCGCAACCGCCAGCACCCCGCCAAAGCCCTGTAGCGCAAGCCAAGTGAAGCCCCAAAAAACCGCACTTGGCGACTCAGGCAAGGTCAACACAGAAGGCTGCTCAACCACCAACCTGCACACCCGCAAACTTCGCCAAAACAGGGTCCAAAAAAAACAAATCGACGCAATCAGAAGGAAATATGCCCTTGGTCAACGGATTCATTGGGTTCGTTGCTATCAAAAAAATCTTTTTAAGCTTTGCGTTTTGTGTCATCGACGTCGATGAACTTCCAACTGTCGCGCTGAAACGGGTGCTTGCTCCAGCCCAGCACCCATGGGTGAACCAAATCGCTGCGGCGTCGGTGCACCGAGATTTTTAGTGGCATGTAAGCGACGGCCAGTTTGGACGCTTCTTGCATGATTTTGGTGCGCTCGGGGGAATCGGGCATACCGCGCTGCTTGACGTACAGCGCGTCAAAGGCCGGTAGGCTGAACCGCGAGTGGTTGGCTCCGCCCTTGTTGGGGCCATAAGCAATGGCCAAGAAGGTGTCTGAATCAGGCGAGCCGCCGTTCCATCCAACGCCCCACATCATCAGTTTGCCAGCGCGGGCGCTTTTGAGGTTTTCAGGCCACTTGGCAATCTTGAACTCGATCTTGATGCCAATCGCATCCATGTGCTTCTTCCAAAGCTCGGCCATTTGACGCGACAACCCGTCTGGTTGCGAGCCGTACTCCAATACCAGCGGCTTGCCGTCTGGCTGGTCGCGCCACCCGTCACCGGTTTTGTCGACATAGCCATAGGCATCCAACATGGCCTTGGCTTTGGCCACGTTGTACTCGCTCATCGCTGTGCGCAGGGTTGGGTCGTAGCCAAAGGTGTTGTGCGGAATCAACCCCTGCGCAATCGCGCCTTGGTTGCGATAAATCTGTCGATTGCGCTCAGGCTCATTGCACCCAAGTGCAATCGCACGCCGCAAGGCCACTTTTTCTTCGGTGTAGCCGCCCACCAAAGGGTGCTCCATGTTGAAGAAGCTCATCGCCACGTCCGGGTTGTCAATGCGATCCCAAAAAATCCCTGCCTTTGCCAGATTCGGCGCAAGTTTGTTGTTCGGAATCGCCAAATTGACGAATTCTCCCGGCAACTCGATCATGTCGGTCTCGCCGTTGAGAAAGGCCAGATACCGGGGCTGCGACTCTTCGATGATCGACACTTCAACGCGGTCGACGATGGGCATTTTTTTGCCCTTGAGCGTGGCTGCGATGCCTTGAAGCCTCGCGTTGCCTACAGGGGCTTCGTAATCGTAGACAGAATTTCGGTAGTTCGGGTTGCGCTCAAGCACCATTTTTGAGCTGCGCTTCCATGCAACGAGTCGAAACGCCCCCGTGCCAACCGGGTGTTCCATGATTTTGTCGCCGTACATCTCGACCACTTCGCGGGCTAAGGCCACAAATGGTGAGCCTTGCGCCAACGTCACCAAGGCGAATCTCGGTGAACTTTCGGCTAAGTTGAACTGCAAGGTGTAGCGATCCAGTGCCTTGATGCCCTCGACATCTTGGTCGTACGGAAATGGTGTCTTGTCAGTCAGACATTTTTTGCGAATTTCAGACAAGCCCAGCAATTTGGCGTTTTCAAGCTGGTAGGCGTTAGGGCTTTTGGTTACCGGATCGTAAAAACGCTTGAACGAGTAGACGTAGTCTTGGGCGGTCAACTCGCGCTTTTTGCCTTTAAAAGCCGCGTCGTCACTGAAATAAATGCCCTTTTTGATCTTGAAGGTGAAGGTCTTGAACTCGTTCGTAATTTCCGGCATCGCCTCGCAAGTCAGCGGTCGAATCTTTGCGTGATCAAGGTGCTCATATTCCAGCAAGCCTTCGCACATGTTGGCGATCACGATGTTGGAGTACAGATCTGAAACTTGAGCCGGATCAAAACCCGTCTCTGCAATCAAAAAGGCGTATCGAAAAACCTTCTCGCCTGGTTTGGGTGGCGCAGCGAACTGTGGCCGAGCCTGCGCCGCCGCCCGCGCCGTTGCCACGCCAGTCGATACAGCGGCGATGGCCTTCAGGGCATCACGCTTGGTCAATTTGTTCAATGGTTTGAAATCGTTCACGTTTTCTCCAACCGGTAGGTATCAGCACAAACACCAACAAGGCCAAGGGATGCTACAGGCCCATATTGTCAAGTGCGCAAGCATAATCGCCCCTTTCGCTTTCCACGGCTTGCGCAAACCCTAAACGCAAGCCGCAATTGTCATGCTGCCCTACATCATTCGACGGCTTTGGCAAATGATCCCCACCATGGCGGGGGTTGTTTTGCTGGTGTTTTGTTTATTCAAGTTCTTTGGCGGTGACCCCGCCGAGATCATTGGCGGCCTAAACGCCACACAGGAACAAGTGGCAGCCATCCGCAGCCAACTGGGCTTGGACCAAGCTTGGTACGTGCAGTTGGGCATTTTTGTCAAGTCAATCGTCACGTTTGACTGGGGCAAAAGCTGGGCGACCAACGAAGCGGTTTCAACCCTGTTTGCATCCCGATTGCCTGCAACGCTGACTATCATGTTGCCTATTTTGGTTCTTGAAGTCGCACTGGCGATCGTTTTTGCGCTCGGCGTCGCCTACGTTCGCGGCTCACTCACTGATCGTCTGGTGATGATGATCACTACCATGGCTTTGTCGATCAGCTTCTTGGTCTACGTGATCGTTGGTCAGTGGTTGTTTGCCTTCCAACTCGGCTGGTTTCCAGTGCAGGGTTGGAGCGGTGACTTGTGGACCAACTTAACACGCTACGCGCCGCTGCCTGTCTTCTTGGCGGTGATGGTCGCGCTCGCTCCGTACACACGCCTGTATCGCAGCTTTTTCTTGGACGAAATCAACCAAGACTACGTGCGCACTGCTAGGGCCAAGGGCGTGGGAGAGAACTCAATTTTGTTCAAGCACGTGCTGCGCAATGCGTTGATCCCAATTTTGACCAACGTCGGCACGCGACTACCCGAGATTTTTGTGGGCTCGTTTCTCATTGAAAGCTTCTTCTCGATCCCCGGCCTCGGCCGCGAGGTCTTGCTCGCCGTGAACCGATCTGACTACCCCGTCATTCAAGCGGTGACGATCTACTTGGCCGCGTTGACCATGGTGATCAACCTGATCACCGACGTTCTCTACAAACTGGTTGACCCACGGGTGGTACTCAAATGACGACGACAACCCCCAACACACTCGAATTGCCGCAATCGCC